>NZ_QGDU01000004.1 GCF_003149045.1 Fibrobacter sp. UWR4
GAACAATCGGCCGAGAAAACGACTTGGATTTCTCACCCCATTAGAGTATATTTCTAGGCAAGTTAAACAAATTTACTTGGCGACTTAAATTCGCCTTTTGTCTATATTTCCCAAAGAATTGCTATATGGAGCCTCTATGAAACTTTTGCTGACTTGTCTTGCTACTGCATCTTTATTGCTCGTTGCGTGCAACGAAGAAAAGTCTGCAGAAGGTACAAAAGCGCCACAGCTGGATGTTCAGAAGAATACGATGGAAGTTAAGGCTGAACCTCAGCCTGCCGATGACGTGCTGGAAGACGCTTCTGACCTGAAGTCTTTGCTTGTCATGAAGGTTCGCCGTAAGATTGGTGAAGTTTTCGTCCTGAAAAAAGGAATCGGTGATGCGTGGAAGAATGTTCGTTCCGGTCAGAAGATGGTTGAGGATGACCGTGTACGTACGGAAGTTGAATCTGAAGTAGTACTTGCTTCTATGGATGGCTCTGTATTGCAGATTGACGAAAAATCCGATGTTACCCTGAAAGTTGCGGATGATGAAAAAAGTGGGAAAGTATTTTGGATCAATATAAATGGTGGTAAGGTTTATTTTGATATCCAGAAACAAAAAAGTGCCATGTATAAGTTCAAGACGGGTACAGCGGTTGCCGCAATTCGTGGTACTGCGGGATTCGTTGGAAATGTAAAGGGGAACACGGTGGCTTCCTTGAAGGAAGGTAAGGTGGATGTGACTAATGCGTCTGGTAAAACCAGCCGTATTGTCCAGAAGCAGACGATCCTTGTGGATGAAAAGGGTAAAACCAGGATGCTCAATCTTGCATCCTCTGGTACTCAGCATTTGTCTAAAGCGATAGATTCCCTCGCTCAGGAAGACCCTGGCAAGGTTGAGTCTGTGGATGTCCTGGAGAAGTCCTTGAAAACATTTGATGTTTCCTATGCAAAGCGTCAGAAGGCCTTCGATAAGAATCTTAAGTTTAATACGGAACAGATCAGTTCCAGAATCTATGTTCCTTCTGTGACTTTGACGGCCCGTGTCACTCCTGGGGTTATCGTTTCTGTGTGGGGTGAATCGGATACGGTAGGTGCAAACGGAATCTACTCCAAAACCTTTACCTGGGCGGATGACGCTTATGGTACAAAGCGCTTCCTGGCAAGTTGCGGTGATGGCTCCGTGGAACTTCCTTGCTACATGTGGGTGACCGAATACGTTTCTGTTGAACCGAGTGCTGTAGCAGAAGACTCTGCAAAGTCCGAAGTGGAAAATGGTCCCGCCAAGAAGATGAACCTTTCTGTAAAGTTGGGGGCGCGTACGGAAAAAGTCCATTTGGATTTGCCGGCAACTTCCTTAAATTCCAACTTGAAGATTAGTCTTGCTGGTATTTCTACCGGTGACCTGGATAATCTTAAGTCCATTGAAGTTCGTCGTGGTGGCAAGATTGTGGAAACCATTGGTGAAAGTGATTTGACGTCCTTGACGTACGAAGTTCCTATTGAAATCGAACGAAATAAGATTGCTGATTTTGAAGTCGTCGTTTCTGCGAAGGATGGAAAGAAATACCGTGCCAAGAAAACCTATGAGGTCTATTGCCTGGTGTCGAACCATCCAGGTGGAAAGGCTCGAAATTCTGTGGTCCCCCAGGACCAGGAATACGAACGCTTGAAGCAAAGCGGTGGCTTGTCTAAGGAATAAAATTTTTAAGAGGGAATAGGTTATAATGATGAATAAAATTCTAGCTTCTTTCGCCCTGGTAGGCGGTTTTATGCTGGTATCCTGCGCAGATACTCCCAAGAAACAGGATAACGATGCTGTTCGTGAACGAGCCAAGACCGCTTATGCAGAAATCAAGTATGAAGAGGAGGGAGTGCAGAAGGCTGATGTGAAGGATACAGAGTCCGCTCCTACGATTCAGATTTCTAACGCCAAGTTTAAGACCATTCCCACCGTTCTTGTTGCACCGGCCCTTACAGGCAAGATGAACGCAAGTATCGACGTGGTTCGCAAAAATCCTCTGGCAAAGACTGCCATGGAAGTGATTAACGCTTACCTTACGAATCGAGACTATAAGGTGGTTAGCCTTGAAAGTCAGGCTCAGCTGGACGAAGTAGTGGACTTGCAGTCTTCCATTGCTGGTAACGATGAAGACTTGGCTTATGTGGCGGGCCTATCCGTGGGTGCTGATATCAATATCACTTATTCTGGTTCCATTCAGGAAAATGATATTGTTATTGACTTGAATGCTAGCGAAGCCTCTACGGCAAATCTTCTGGCTAGTGAATCCGTCCGTATGAAGAACGATGGTAGTGAATCCCAGAGAGTCCTGGTCCAGAAATGCATGCAGCAGGCTATTGTGGGTCTTGAGAATAAGGTCCGTGAAAAGCTTGCAGCCCAGCTGGATCAAGGGGTGCAATATAAGGTGGTTGCCCATCTGACTGGCGAATTTACGGACGATCAGGCGGAAGAAATTTCCAACATGGTTTCTTCCCAGATTCGTAAGAAGTTCAGCAAGATGCAGGTGATTTCCATGAGCCGAAACACCTACGATTTGATGTTGACCGTGGATCCTGCCCAGTATGAAGACGCCCAGATGGTTTATTCAGTTTTTTATGAAGACCTGAAGGACCTTGCTAAGGTTCGTAAGCAGAACATTACTAAGAAATTGATTATTCTGGAAATTCAGTAATGAATAAGATGAAGAAATTTTTGACAGCAGTAATGCTTGCGCCTGTGATTTCGATGGCCGCTAATGTGGTTTCTTATACAGCGACCTCTACGGTATCTCAGAAGGATGCGGATAAGAAAGCCATGGAAGGCGTTGCCATGCAGATCAGTTCTTCTGTAAAAGCGTCCATGGAATCCGTGAAGACGGAAGACAGGGATGGTAATGTCCAGTCTACATTCACCAGCAAAAAAACGGTGGAAAGTAATGTCCTGCTGAAGGGGGCTAAGATTAAGGTTGGTCCGAAACAGAAGGGTGCTTATACATCCACGGTTTCTGTGGATTTGGACCAGCTTTCTTCTGCAATTTTGCTGGATCTAACCAAATTACAGAAAGAGATGAAATCCAAGGATTCCATTATACGCCTGGATATGTTGGACCGAGATTATCGCAAGATGTCTGGCGACATGATTCAGTTGGAAAAGCTGGTGGATTCCTATAGTTTGCAGTTGGAAAATCTTTCCTTTATTCAACCGGTGGAGAAGGAATTTCTGTTGGAGTCTACCTTAGGGGAACTTACGGAATTTCTCATGTCCTCTATGCAAACCATTTCCATGGAAACTGATTTGACCAGCGAAGCCTTGGTGGTGACGGTCAAGGATTTTGCTGGACCTATTGTGAATTTCCCGATTATCCTGACGCAGGACAAGAAAGATCTTGTAACGGAAAAAACCAATGCAGAAGGTGAAGCTGTTTTCTCGCTGAAGGATGTGATGAAGAAGAAGCCTAGCGGCGAAGTGACTGTCCATCCGGATATGAACTTCAAGTTTGTACGTCAGTCGGCCTTGATTACTAAGACGGTTAGTTATCAATCAGAAAAGAAGGGCTGCAAGTACAACTTCAGCTGCCTAGGTGAAGTTGCCGAATGTGGGGCTATGCAGCGGTTCCTGGGGGATGCAGGCTTGAACGTTTCATCCGAGTACGGCTTGCCTGGGTTGGATGCTGTATTGTCTTTCTCTGACAAGGCTAATTCGGCAAAGACTCTCTATACGTCTAGAGGAACGATTACCCTTAGATATGGTTCAACTGAATTGGTGGAACAGACTCAAGGTGTGGGCAAGGATCCGGAATCCGCCCATATTAAGGCTATCACAAAGCTTCCTGCAACAAAGATTCTAAACACCTTCGCAACGAAAGACTGCAGTAAATAGGTCCGCTTGGATACGAAAAAAATCCTGGGTTTTCGCCCAGGACTTTTTTTATGGGTAACCGCGGCCTTTCCACCGCAGCTTCCGATTACTTGTTGTTGAGCTTAATCAAGTTCAGGGCGGAACCGGCCTTGAACCATGCCCACTGCTGATCGTTGTAGGTGTGGTTCAAAGTGATATTGTCGACGGAGCCGTCCTTGTGGTGGGCTACCAGAGTGAAGGGCTTGCCCGGAGCAAAGGCGGTGAGACCCTGGATGTCGAACACATCCTGTTCCTGAATCTTGTCGTAATCGGCAGGATTTGCGAAGGTGAGGGCCAGCATACCCTGCTTCTTCAGGTTGGTTTCGTGAATACGGGCGAAGCTCTTCACGATCACGGCCTTGACGCCCAGGAAGCGGGGTTCCATGGCAGCGTGTTCGCGGCTGGAGCCTTCACCGTAGTTTTCGTCACCGATCACGATGGAGCCTGTGCCCTTGGCCTTGTAAACCTTGGCCAGTTCCGGAACTTCCTTGTATTCGCCACACTGGCAGAGAACCTTGTTGGTTTCGCCATTGAATGCGTTCACGGCACCGATGAGCATGTTGTTGGAAATGTTTTCCAGATGACCGCGGTAGTTGAGCCACGGACCAGCCATGGAGATATGGTCGGTGGTGCACTTGCCCTTGGCCTTGATCAGGATGGGGGCACCGGCGATGTCCTTGCCGTCCCATGCGGCAAAGGGTGCCAGAACCTGGAGGCGCTTGCTTTCGGGGTTGATGCTCACGGTAATGGAGGAACCGTCTTCTGCAGGAGCCTGGAAACCGGCGTCCTTCACGTCGAAGCCCTTAGGCGGCAGTTCGCACTGTTCAGGAGGATCCAGCTTAACAGCCTTGCCTTCCATGTTCACGAGAGTGTCGGTCATGGGGTTGAAACGAATGTCGCCAGAGAGGGCTGCAATCACAGCCATCAACGGAGAGGCGACGAAAGCGTGGGTGTTGGGGTTGCCATCGGCGCGCTTTGCAAAGTTACGGTTGAAGGAGTGAACGATGGTGTTCAGTTCCTTCTTGTCGGCTCCTGCACGGTCCCAACGGCCAATGCAAGGACCGCAGGCGTTGGTCATGATGGTTGCGCCAAACTGCTTGAACAGGTCGATGAGACCGTCGCGTTCTGCAGTGTAGCGGACCTGTTCGGAACCCGGGTTGATGATCAGCGGGCACTTGGGGGTAAGACCCTTGGCCAGAGCCTGCTTGATCATGCTTGCTGCCATGAACAAATCTTCGTAGCTGGAGTTGGTGCAGGAACCGATGAGGGCTGCGGAAACAACAGGAGTGGATTCCGGCTTAGCTTCAGTTGCCTTGATGGATTCTGCCATGTCGGTAACGGCAAATGCGCGGTCCGGGCTGAAGGGACCATTGTAATGGGGAACGAGGGTGGAAAGGTCGATTTCCACAACGCGGTCGAAGTACTTTTCCGGTTCGGCTTCAACTTCCGGGTCTGCCTGGAGGTAAGAAGCGATCTTGTCGGCGGCTTCGGCAACTTCTGCACGGCCGGTAACCTTGAGGTAACGGCTCATGGAATCATCGTAGCTGAAGGTAGAGCAGGTGGCACCCACTTCTGCACCCATGTTGGCGATGGTAGCCTTGCCGGTAGCGGAGAGGCTACGTGCGCCTTCGCCGAAGTATTCAATAATAGCGTTGGTGCCGCCCTTAACGGTGAGGATGCCAGCTAGCTTCAGGATGATGTCCTTAGCGGTTGCAAAGCCCTGGAGCTTACCGGTGAGCTTCACACCGATCATCTTCGGGTACTTCAATTCCCAGGGGAGGCCAACCATGGCGTCCACAGCGTCAGCACCGCCAACACCGATAGCCAGCATGCCGAGACCGCCTGCGTTCACTGTGTGGGAGTCGGTACCGATCATCATACCACCCGGGAAGGCGTAGTTTTCGAGAACCACCTGGTGAATAATGCCTGCGCCCGGAAGCCAGCAGTCAATGCCGTACTTTGCGGAAACGGACTGGAGGAAGTCGTACACTTCCTTACTGTCGGACTTTGCCTTGGGAAGGTCAATTTCCACACCTTCCTTGGCGATGATCAAGTGGTCGCAATGTACAGAACTTGGAACAGCGACCTTGGATTTTCCAGCAGTTGTAAACTGGAGGAGTGCCATCTGGGCGGTTGCGTCCTGCATGGCAACGCGGTCCGGGTTAAATTCGGCAAAATCAGTACCACGAACATACTGCTTGGATTCTGCACCGTCGATCAAATGGGTGTAGAGAATCTTTTCTGCAAGGGTGAGGGGGCGGCCAAGGAGCTTGCGGGCGCCGTCAACGCGGGCTGGCATCTTGGCATAGACCTTCTGGATCATGTCGAAATTGAAAAGCATAGTTACCTCGTTAAATTTTAACGGTCTAAATTTAGAAAAATCAAAAAATCGGTTGGATTTCTCCAACCGATTATATTGCAAAATTTGTGCCAAGAATTGAAGTGAAAGCTAGTTGCAGTTATCCGGGATATCCAGGGTGTAGGAACCGTCTGCTTTGAAAAGGGTGTCGGGGACGCAAGATGGCTCCTCGAAAGCGTCGTTGCCGGCGGGTACTTCGTAGTCAAGGTCTTTTTGCTTACATTTCTTGATAGCCTGTTCCTTTGTCCTCGCGATTGCGATAGAATCGGACACTGTATATGAACCGAATGCGACTTCTTTGATGTAATCATCTTCGCAAACCACGTACGCACCATTGGCTGTATCAGCGCTTTGGGTCATTTGGTTACACATGTCTTCCATGGTCATTTTTGTATAAGGTTCCATGCCGACGAAAACAGTTACTGTGATGCTGTCGTTTTTGATGAGGTTGCGGTATATGGCCTTGATTTCAAATCCTGATTGAAATTCAATGGAGGATTCAATGACTTCATTTCCTTTTTCATAAACGGAACATTGGAATCCATTGATGGAATCGCCTTTGGCAACTGAATAAATTTCACTTCCGTAACCTGCAGGATTGTTAGCCCAGCGCTCGGGGAAAACGCCGCTGGTTTCATCGGCATCGGTGCCGCTGGAACAGGCGTTGATTAATGCGATGGCGAATGCGCTAACCCAAATAAACTTTGACTTGATCATAGTCAAATAAACCTCCTAATTTCTGTATGCAAAAAAAATAGAAAAAAAAAGTCCTGCGATTGGATATGCGGGACTTTTTAATCAATATTTGTTTGCGATTTCTACACCTTCCTTGGCGATAATCAAGTGGTCGCAATGTATAGAACTTGGAACAGCGACCTTGGATTTTCCAGCAGTTGTAAACTGGAGAAGTGCCATCTGGGCGGTTGCGTCCTGCATGGCCACACGGTCCGGATGGAATTCGGCAAAATCCGTACCGCGAACGTACTGCTTGCTTTCTGCACCGTTGATCAAGTGGGTGTAGAGAATCTTTTCTGCAAGGGTGAGGGGGCGGCCAAGAAGCTTGCGGGCACCGTCAACGCGGGCCGGCATCTTGGCATAGACCTTCTGGATCATGTCGAAATTAAAAAGCATAGTTACCTCTGTTTGTTTTTAACGAACCAAAAATAAAAAATCGGCCGGGAAAATCCGTCCGATTGTTTGCAAAATTTATGCCAAGAAGGGTATTGTTTTACGGAATAACTGGGGTGAAAGTAATTCCTGTAATCTGATGGCTCTGGATTTCTCCATAGCAGCAGGGGAATTCTTGATTGACAATGGGGCTCGCGTCCTTAGAGGTGACAGGATCCAGGGTTATAGTCACCTGGATGGTATAATCCTTGCCTATTTCAGCATTGCTGCAAGTAGCTCTTGTGGTAATGGGCTTATCGCTCTTGCCGATCAAGATGCTGTAATTGCATTCTTTCTCTGCTTCGGGATCGTCATTGTGAGCGAGAGCCATATCCTGAATCTTACCGTAGAAATCAAGAGTGATGGTCTCTCCACAGGATGCTTCCTCACGGGATTTCTGGGTGGGAGTCATCAAGTAGATAGAGGACGTGCAGCTAATGCGTTTGATTTTCACATCAGGTTGGAACAGCTGGAGAATTCTAAAGTTTTCCATTACAGCGGGAGTGCAACCGTCGGAGACTTTTTGAATATCCTTGGGAGTATTGTTCTCGTCGAAGGATAAGGCGCCGCAGAAGGAATCGCTAAGTTCCTTTATCTGGAATTCGTCAATGGAACCATTTTCTGTCTGGATGGAAACATTTAGTGTTCCTCCATTTCCTTCTTCGCAACAACAGTCGGAACAGCCCATATTGTCTAGGGATGTTTGGTAGTAGGGCGTAAGCTTGGTGCCGGTAATGGTTCCTTCCATGCTGGAGAATTTCTGTGCACTTTCATTCACTACAATTTTATTTCCGGTAGTGTCCTGAAGGCATGTAACCTTGGCGATATCCATAGAACTGGAAACCTTAAACTGGAATTCCGTTGCTCTTTCTGGAAGGGTCGCCATGATGGCTCCCGCGTATTCTGCAGAGGAATCCTGCTGGTCCGTTACGTTAGCGGTCCACCAAAAGTTTCCACGCGTGAATTCATTGGCTCTAGATGTCAATTTCTTGAATTCGTCTACAGTAGGGAGGCGGTAGCCGCTGGGACATGCACTGACTGCATCAACCCAGGTGTAATGATTCGCTACGACTTCGTTAATTTCCTTGACGGAGTCAACCAGTGTAATCAGGCGTGCTGTTGATAGGTAATCTACTGCACTCTCCTTTACTGCACCCGAAGTTTTTTCGGGAGCCTTGTCCTTGGAGGACTTGTCCCCACAGCCCAAAAGAGCGATCAGGGTTGCGAGCGTGACGAAACTTAGCTTTTTCATGCGTTACTCCACTCAAAAAACTTTTTCGTAGTATAATGCCAAACTATTTAAAATATAACAAGATTAGTTTTTCTATCTTCTTAATCATGGCTAATATTGTAGATGGAAGTGTTCTTGATAGAGAGTTGAATGCGGAACAGGCCGCTGCCGCAAAGAAAATCGATGGCCCCATGCTGATTTTGGCTGGCGCAGGTTCGGGAAAGACCCGTGCCATTACCTATAAGATTGCCCACATAGTCTCTTGCCATCATGTGGAGTCTGACCGGATTCTTGCAGTGACCTTTACCAATAAGGCCGCCCGCGAAATGAAGGATCGTATCCAGAAGTTGCTGGATTGCAGGATGAACTTTAGCTGGATGGGGACGTTCCACTCTGTCTGCCTTAAGTTGCTGAAACTCTGCCTTTCCAAGGAATCCGTGGTTGCAGCCATGTCCGATTCCAGTGGCAAATGGTTTGACGGCAATTTCTCCATCTATGACGATGACGACCAAAAACGTATCCTCAAGGAAATCATGAAGGCGGATAATGAAAATGTGGAAGCCTCCGACATCAAGAAGGTTCATTCCGCCATTTCCCGCTATAAGAATACCGTCCTTTACAAGGGAGGCGTTGCGACCCTGCAGACTCCCGAAGTGGCGAAGAACCGTGCGGATTATCCTGACGAAGAGCTGCGTGCCAAGTATTATGGTTTGTACCAGAAGAAATTGAGAGAATCCAATGCCATGGATTTTGACGATCTTCTGTTCAATACGGTTCTCCTGTTGCAGCGTCTTCCCAAACTTGCCGAACAGTTGTCGACGCGCTTCCAGTATGTAGTGGTGGATGAATACCAGGATACGAACGATGTTCAGTACGAATTGCTGAAGCTCTTGATTAACGAGCAGCGTAACGTGACTGTAGTGGGGGATGACGACCAGAGTATTTATGGTTGGCGAGGCGCCAATATCAAGATTATCCGCAATTTCCACCAGGACTTTGCACCTGTGACTGTGGTTAAGTTGGAAAGGAACTACCGTTCTACGTCCAACATTGTCCAGGGAGCTGGTTCCGTCATTGCCCATAATATCCGTCCTGAGGGCATGGAGAAAGTGGTGTTCTCCAAGGAAGAAGCTGGAGAACTGATTCATGTCTGTAACTTTATGGACGATCGTGGCGAAGCCTCTGCCATTGCGGATACCATCGCCAAGGCTGGGCCTGATTTCTACTCCAGGACGGCTGTATTCTACCGCACCAATGCACAGTCCCGTGCTCTTGAAAAAGCCCTGAACGATCGTCGTATTCCGTCCGTGATTTTCGGGGGAACCCGCTTCTGGGACCGTAAGGAAATCAAGGATGTCCTGGCTTACTTGCGTCTTCTTTCCAATGATCGCGATGATGCCGCTTTCCTTCGAGTCATTAATACACCGCCTAGAGCCATCGGTAAGACGACTGTCGAAAATATCCTGGAAAAGGAGCGCCTGGGGGAAGGCTCCTTCTGGGAGAATCTCCTGGAAGAGGCAAATGGCCTTGGACGCTCGGCGCCCAAGCTCCGCGGCTTTACGGATTTGATCCTTACCTGGAAGGACTTGATTATGGCTGGTGAAACTCCGCTGCCTATTCTTGCGGAACGGATCATCAATGATATTGGTTATAAGGAGTTCCTCCGCAAGGAAGATGAAATTACTGCCGATGAACGTATCGGCAACCTGGACGAAATGGTGAACGCCATCCGCGAATTTGACGAAGACCATCCTGGCGCTACCCTGGAAGCCTTCCTTCAGGATATTTCCCTCCTAACTGATGGAGACAAGAAGGTGGATACATCCAAGGGGCTGGTGCCCCTGATGACGATTCACATGGCCAAGGGCTTGGAATTTAACACAGTCCATATTGCTGGATGTGACGAGGAAATTTTCCCGTTAGTCCGAGGCGGCATGATGATGTCTTCTCAGGAACAGAATGAGCAGATGGAAGAAGAACGCCGACTGTTCTACGTAGGCTGTACCCGTGCGGAAAAGGTCCTTTACCTGTATCATGCAGAACGTCGATTCTTCCAGGGGAATATCCGCCCCTTCGCACCGTCCAGATTCCTGAAGGAATTGGATCCTTCTGTAGTGGATGTTCATGATCGTAGAGATGGTTTTGGTGGCGGTTTTGATGACTTCAATCAGGATTACCCTCGCCAGGGAGGCTTCTCTAGGCCTATGCGTCCTAGCTTCCCGTCGTCTTCGTCTTTCCCGAAGCGACCTGCTTCTCCCAGCGGGTCTTTCTCAAGGTCCAGTGGCTTCGGCGGTGGCAATGGATTTAATAACGGCTTTGGTCGACCGGCTCCTGTACCTCCCTCCATCAGGAAGAACGACCGTCGCATTGTGTTCAAGAATCCGGTGACGGTCCCCAATCCGGCAGCAAAACCCTCCGGTCCTCGCGTTGTATTCGATGAATTCAGCGAGAATCCTTTCCAGAACGGAGTGAAGGTTCGTCACGTAAAGTATGGTGTCGGTACGGTGATGAACTGTTACGGTACTGGGGATAATGCCCGTGTGGATGTTGTTTTCGGGGATAATGTAACCCGTACGATCGTCCTGAAGTACGCAGCCCTGCAAATTGTGAAATAGCCTTATTTTGCAAACTGTTGTTGACATGGGTCGGACTTATTTTTGCTAGATTAAGACCGTAAAGAAATGAAAAAGAGGCTTTATGCTCGAAAATAGTGAAGTTTTGAAATTGGCTAAGCTGTCTCGTCTCAGCGTTTCTGAAGAAGAAATTCCGGCTCTCAAGGGCCATCTGGACAAGATGCTCGCTCATCTGGATGCCCTCAAGGCTCTGGATCTCTCTCATGTGGAACCGATGACCGCTGTTGAGAACGGCGCTACCATTCTTCGTGAAGATGTTCCCATGCAGGGTTTTTCTCTAGATCAGGCTTTTGCTAACGCCCCGGCAGTGGAAAACGACCACTTTGCCATTCCTAAGGTTATTGGCGGCTAGTCTTTCTGGCCTGCTGTAGCCTTTTCGGAGTCCTATGGCTGTACATTGTATCGTTCCTGCCCGTATGGGTTCTTCCCGGTATCCCGGGAAGCCTTTGGTGAAGATTGCTGGCAAGGAAATGATTATCCGCACTATGGAGAGAGCTCTCCTGGCGGAATGTTTTGATCGCATTATCTGTGCTACCGACGACGACCGTATTGCGGAAGTCGTTTCTAATGCTGGTTTTGAATTCATCCTGACTGGTCCTGCAAGTACGGGGTCGGATCGTGTGGCTGATGCCGCCCGAGCTCTGGGATTGGACCTGGTGGTCAATCTCCAGGGGGACGAACCGTTGGTAGAGCCTTCGGTTCTTTCGGATGTTGCTCTTGAACTGGAACGCCATCCGGACTGCTGGGTGACGGTAGCTTGCCCTCTGAATCCTGCCGAAGCCATGGTAAAGACCGTGGTGAAGGTCCGTGTGGATGGCCACATTGCGGTTGACTTTACCCGTGAAGTCCCTCCGGCTGAAGTTTCCCGATGGTTCCAGCACCAGGGAATTTACGCCTATTCCCGACTTGCCCGTGAGGAGTTTGCTTCCCTTCCGCAGAGTCCCGTAGAACTGGAGCGGTCTCTGGAGCAAATGCGCATTCTGGGGAAACGTCCCATTCGTATCGTCCAGAGTCCCTACGCTTCTGTTTCAGTAGATGTTCCTGGCGATGTTTCCGCTGTGGAATCTTTAATACATTCGGTTACTCCCTTCCGTATTGAACCGGGAGTAGCCCATGAACGGCCCTGAGAAAAAAGTTGTCTACCTGGCGTTCTGCCTGTTTGTCGTGGGGGTGGTTGTTCGCGTCCTTCCTTGGGGCTTGCCGTCCATAGATTCTTTCCAGATCGAGGATGTTGCGAATAAATTAATTGCTCCTGTAGGGGATTCGGTTCCTCCTGCATGGAACGAAACTCCATCCGAAGGTTTCGTTTCTTTCGAAAAATCCCATAAGGATTCATCAAAAGTCGAAAAAAAAGAACGGAAAAAGAAGAAAAAGGTGCAGTTACCCCTGCATATAAATACGGCCTCTGTGGATGATTTGTGCGCTCTAAATGGGGTTGGACCGAAGCTTGCCGAAAAGATTGTGGCACAAAGAGAGGCGAAAGGACCCTTTAAAAACCCTACAGACTTGAAAAAAGTGCCTGGAATTGGGAATAAAAAGCTGGAGGCTATACTACCTGGGGTGATTTTTGATTAGTTTTGTAAAGTAAAATTTTAATCATAAGTCGTTGAGTATATGAGTGATACGAAATTATACCTAGGTATTGAAGTTGCAGACGCTTCTCTGAAGGTAGCCCTTTTGGATGGTACGGAACGTCGCGTTCTGAAGACTGCCATTCTGGAAACCGAAACCAGCCCGCTGGTGGACGTCTACGCTTTCGAAGTGGTGCTTCAGGAATGGATGAAGTTTATCAACGTGGAAAACGTTGATGCAGTTTCTGTTTCCATCCCTGCGTTCCGCTCTATTATCCGTCAGGTTTTTGTTCCCGCCGAGGCTTCCAAGAATCTGGATGACTACTTGAAGTGGTACGTTTCCCTCATAACCAACGCCGATGATGGTGTTTACGTCATTGATTATCAAATCATGAAGGGCGATGACTCCCTGGGCTATACGGTGATGCTGATTGCGGTACGTCGTGAATGGGTGGACAATCTCCGCAAGGGCTTCCGCAATAAGTCCCTGACTCCGAAATCTTTGGATGTAGATGTCCTGTCCTTGATGAACCTGATGGACTTTGCAGAACAGGTTTCTGAACTGGGATGCGTGGTTAAGGCCGACTATGCCGGTGTTACCATGGTGTGGCTTACGAAGGATAATCTCCAGGCCATGCGTTGCGTGTCCACGTTGAACCTGGTGAACAAGTCCAAGGAAGAAGCTTACCAGATACTTGCCGATGGCATTGCCGAACAGATTCGTCTTGCTAAGGAAGAAAATTCAGCAATTGACACCAAGATGGTGAACCTCTGCGGTGAAATGGCTAGCGATCTTTCCTTTGTGGAAACCCTTCGCCAGAAGCTCAGCGATTGCCAGCTGGTGATGTTGGATTCCTTCTCTAACCTTCGACTGCCGGTGGAAGCTGAAGATGCTGCTGCCGTACTGTGCTGTTCCGGTGCAATCGGTGCAGCCCTTAATGTGATGGAGGGTGTATGATCCATTTGAATTTGATCGACGCCGCTGAACGTCTTTCTACTGTTGAAACTGTATCTCCGGTTCATGTTACCAGTGTTGCGGAACTGAACAAGAGAGGCCGTAAGAAGGCAATGACCTTTGCTGTTGCCGCCCTGTTTGCCGTGGTTGGTTTCAGCTGCTTCCTGAGTGTGAATGGGGTTCCTGATCCTCTGCAGGGACTTTTCCCCGCAGCCTACCTGGATTTGATTGGCGCTGAAGACCCGACTTTGACCGAAGTTCGTAGTCAGACTGGCTTGCGGACTTCTGCTGGCGGTTCGCTGGAAGCGATGGCTGCAAATGCTGCTGCCTATGCTCGTCAGCGTGAATCCATGACTGCAAAGCAGATTGTTGGTGAAATCAATCCCAAGGCTCTGTATGATAACAAGAAGCGTACGGACTACAATTCCTACCTGCCCTTGGAAAAGGTGTCTTACCAGAAGGCTTCCTTCGGTCAGTTTATCGCTTTCCTGAATACAGCTACTCCGGATGACATTGGGTTCTCCGACTGTATTTATAAGGCTCCGAACTTCTTCTACGTCCGTGGCGTTGCTGTGAAGCCGCCTTCCCAGCGCGCTTTCCTGGATCGCATGAAGGCTGTTAGCTCCAACTTCAAGACACCTTCTCTTCCGGAAAACGCTCCTGCTACCGACATTACTGCTTACGGTCAGTATAACGTGAACAACGTAAAGCTGAACACCGTCACCCAGTTTGTTCCTAGTGCGGAAGTTGCTAATGAAGTGAAGAACTTGAAGACCATGGCATCTTCCGTGAAGGTTCAGCTGGCTGGCTTTGAAAAGCCTGTCATTGAAGACTTTGGCGTGTATAAGCGCTATACTTTCAATGTGACTTCCGGTGCTGATTTTAGCGATCTCCAGGCATTCTTTGCTGCCTATACGGCTTCTGCCGCTCGCGTAGGTATCCAGCAGATCGAAATGAAGTACGCAAAGAAGGATATTCAGTCCTCTATGCGCTTCGAAATGTACGTCGTTCCCTAGTAGATCATCAAGATGCCTATTCGAATTACCGGAGGCACCTTGAGGGGACGTAACGTCCCTTCGCCTGATACATCCAAGACTAGGCCTACAGCGTCCCGCACCCGCGAGGCCCTGTTCAATATTTTGCAGGGTGTAGAAGGTTTCCGCATGCTGGACCTATTCTGCGGGACCGGCATTATGGGAATCGAAGCGATTAGCCGTGGTGCTGCTTCTGTTACTGCAGTGGAAATGTCAAAGGTTCAGGCCAAACTTGTCCAGCAGGCCTACTCTTCCTTGAAACTGGATAGTCAAGTTAATTTGTTGGTAACAAGTGCGCTGACTTTATCCAAGGACGTCCTTTGTAAGGATGAAGGCTTTGACCTGATTTATGCGGATCCTCCTTTTAAGGATATGGAATATCCGGATCTTCGCCCCTTCTGGGACTGGCTCAATCCGGGCGGAGTCGCTGTGTTTGAAGCTCCCAGCAAGAATTTACCTGCATGGGCCAAGGAAGCCGAAGCCAACGATCTTTTGCAGATTAGGAAGTATGGCGAATCCTCCTTGCTTCTGTACCGCAAAACTTTGTAATTTATGGCTGTGAAATCCGAAAAGAAAATAGCTGTTTTTGCTGGATCCTTCGATCCTTTTACCGTTGGTCACTTGGACCTGGTTACCCGCGGTTCCAAACTGTTTGATGAACTTTGGGTTCTCGTGGCGGTGAATACGTCCAAGAAATATATGCTTTCCATGGAATCCCGTGTAGCGCTGATTCGGAAAGCCTGTACTGGAATCAAGAACGTCAAGGTTGCCCTGTTTGAGGGCCTTACGGTGGATTTCATGAAAAGTGTGGGTGCAACGGTTCTTCTTCGCGGTGTCCGTAATGGTTCCGATATGGATTATGAACTTTCCGTGGATTGGAACAACAAGTTGCTTTATCCAGAGTGCGAGACTGTTTATCTGTCTTCCTCCAGGGATCACCTGATGGTAAGTAGTTCTGTTGTTCGCGAGCTTTTGAAGTGTGGCCTGGCGGAATCTGCCGATGGACGGAAAAAATTGAAGCCCTATGTGCCAGCCTGTATTTTGAATGACCTGGTAAATGAATTCAAGAAGAACAAGTAGCTGTTTATGAGACCTTTTAAGTTTTTACCGAAGTGCCTTCGTGTTCTGTTGATTGCCAATGCCGTTGTTTTTGGCATTGCCTTTGTTGTGGGTGGAATCCTTGGGTTGCATCTGAATATTCCCGGTGTGGGTTACGGCAATGTCCGTGATATTATTGCTCACTTTGGCGCCTTCTGGCCTACGGATCCCCTGCAGGTTTGGCGCTATGTGACTTATATGTTTGTCCATGTGGATTTCTGGCATTTCCTGTTTAATATGCTGATGCTATGGATGTTCGGATCCGAAGTTGCGGACATGATGGGCTCCAAGCATTTTACGGGAATGTATTTCTTCTGCGGTATTTTTGCTGCCATTTTCAGCCTGATCATGTGTGTCCTTGGCTTGACCTACAATCCGATCATTGGTGCTAGTGGCGCCTTGATGGGAATTTTTGTAGCCTACTACAAATTTTTCCCCAACCGAATGCTACTCATGTTCTTCTTTTTCCCCATGCGTATTAAGTATGCCATGTGGTTCATGGTGGCGATTGACGTTCTTATGGCTCCTTCCGGCGATGGAGTTGCCCATTTGGCTCATCTGGGCGGTGTCGTGGGTGGCTTTATCTATATGCGCCTTTATGAGGGTGGCTTTGGTGGCTTGCTGTCCAAGGTGGAACGCGCGGCAAAGAATGCCCGCGGTCCCAAGTTCAAGATGAATGATGGTGGCCAGGCTTATGGCAATACTCGTTCTTCTCGTCATTCCGACGAACCGATTGAAGGCGAAGTCTTCGATATGGATGAAGATAAACGTATGGACGAAATTTTGAAAAAGGTGAACCGTGAAGGAATCAATTCCCTTACGGATTCAGAACGTCAGTTCCTGCTGCGTGCTGGTGAGCGAATCCGCCGTCGTCGCGGAGGCATGTAATGAAGAAAATTCTTGGTGTGGGCGCTGCCCTCGTTGATATTCTTGCAAACGTCAGTGACGAATGGATGGAAGCCCAGGGTGTACAGAAAGGCGGCATGAATGCTGTTGACTGGCCCCAGATGGAAAAATTTCTGAGCAGCCTGAAAAAGTCTATACGCGTTCCTGGCGGATCCACTTGCAATACAATGGTTGGTATTGCCAAACTGGGTGGAAATGCGTCCTTCATTAGTAAAGTGGGGGATGATGAACTAGGTCGCCTGTTTAAGGAACATCTGAAAAATTCTGGTGTGGAATCCCGCATGGGAATTTCGGATGTTGCGACTGGCTGCGTATTTTCTGCAGTGACTCCCGATGCCCAACGTTCCATGTGGACCTATCTTGGGGCGTCCAGTAACTTGGGCGAGGCGGATTTTTCCAAGACCCTTTATGAAGGCGTAGACTTGGTCTTCGTTGAAGGTTATAACGCATTTAACACCGAATGCTTCAAGAAGTCCCTGGAACTTGCTCATGAGATGGGAATTGAAACGGCTTTGGATTTCAGTTCCTTTGGGGTGGTGGATGCATGCCGCAAGACTTTTGATGAACTGTTCGAAAAGAAGATGATTGATATCATCATCGCGAATGAAGATGAGGCTTATGCCTATGCTGGCGTGAGGGAAGAGGCTGCTCTTGATGTTCTTGCCAAGAAGGCCAAGGTGGCTGTGGTAAAGATTGGCAAGCGTGGCGCCTTGATCGCTAAGGATGGCAAGATAACTCGTGTTCAGGCGGGCTCCGCTAAGGCTATTGACACAACGGGTGCAGGCGACTTGTGGGCGTCGGGCTTTATCTATGGCTATATGAACGGCTGGGATATGGAACGTGCAGGTAACTTAGGCAGTATCGTTTCCAATGAAGTTGTTCAAGTGATGGGTGCTCAAATTCCCGAAGACGGCTGGCAGCGCATTTTGGCTGCTCGTAGTTAATAATTACTCAAAATTAGACCTACTACGGCGTAATCACAAAAAGTCGGTTAGCAAAACCGGCTTTTTTATTATATCTTAAGGAAGTATAAGTTGGAGGTGTTTATGAATATGGTAAAGAGTGTTCTGCTTGGTGGCCTTGCTTTGGCTACGTCTGTTTTTGCAGAAGATGATAGAAAGAATATCTGCGATGAATTGGGAACGGATGTGGTAAACCTGAAGCTCGCCTATGTGGACGAAACGAAATGGCTAGGGGATTTTGCGTTGACTTCAGCGGAATCCCATAGTACTGTTCGTCATGAAACACTGGATCAGATGAAAGCCATTGCAAAGGAATTTCCTTATAAGATTCCTTATTCCGTGGATGCGGGGTGCCTTGTCCAAAAGCAGGTGACTTATTCCTATCTGCAGTGGAATGAAAGCAAAAAGCAATGGGCAGAAAATAGTGAAAATCATGACTTTGCTACAACCATTCTGGATATCCATGGCAATAGAACAGAAACATACGATTCTACCAATGCGTATAATCTGCTGATTGTTCGTGCCCATAATGAAACCTGGATGAAGAACCTTATGGTCCGGATGAATTGTTCGTTTCCAAGACTTACGAGCTTGCTTTTGAAAGTTGGTTCGCTACGGCAAAGACAGAAGAGATTAAACCAGTTGTTATTGATGGTGTTACTTATTCTGCCAAATATTTTTATTTCGGATATTCCATGTCTCAGGATTCCCTGAAAGCTGTAACAGGGGCCCTTAATTCCGTGAATCATCCTGAAGGAGTCGATAAGGTTGAACTTCAGATTTTCCATGCCATTATGAAGGATCCTAACAGAAAGATCCCTGTGGCGGAATCATCCTCTAGCCAGATGTCTGTAGTGCAGTCCTCCAGTTCTGCATTTGTTGTTTCCTCTAGTAGTGCTGCTCCTGTTGCATCGTCTTCCAGTGAACAGCTTGCGGAGTCCTCCAGTAGTGAATCTCTCGTGGAGTCTTCCTCTAGCGAAATGACTGAACCTCCGCTGGTTCTGAAGTCCCTGCAGGTTGCTCCCGCAATTTATGGCGCCCGTCAGGTGCGTCGTCTGGATGGTTCCGTGGTGAAGTCCAACGACGCCATGAAACCGGGTGTGTATTATGTGCAGGGAATGGACGGTCTGTGGAAAAAACAGCTGGTAAAGACCCGTTAAATAGACGTGGTCTCGGATTACTCGCTTTTATATATTGACGGTATGGTGTTCAAGAGCCTTGTAACGTTCCTTGCGGCTATTGCTTTGGTGTGGTCGGTTTCCTTTGCGGAGGAACCGACTTTTGCCGATTCTGCAAGGACTGCTGAACTTCTGGAAGAAATCTCCATTCGCGATAGCGTGATGGCTCTGCACGACAGTTCCTGTGCTGCAGAAAAGGATTCTCTTCGCTTCGCTATGAAAATGGAAAGTTCCATGTGCGAAAGCTGGAAACAAAGTTACGATACCATGAAAAAAAATTACGGGGAATGTAACCAGGCATTGAGAACTGCCAAAGAAGAAAATGAAAATAAGGTAAATGAAGCAGAAAAATCCAATAGTTCCTCGGTGATTGTGCCGACCAGTACTTTTCTGGGGGGCCTTGGTATTGGCATGCTTCTGTTCTGGCTGTTTTTTTGAATAGGATTTTGCTGGGTTAAGATGAGACTTGGAACGGTTCAAATGGCGCTAATGGTGCTGCTCGCCTGCGGCGCAACTACTTTTGCGAAAAAAGCGAAGAATGAGTCTTTTGAAAAGGCGAACGTGTTGCAAGGTCCCTTTGTCAAAGGGGATGTTCTTGAAGAGTTCTCCCGCATTGAATTAAAGACCGCAGAAATTGCCGCCTATATGCCTGCCACGAAAAAGCTGTTCGTGGTGGGGGATGAAAATGTGATGGAAGTGGTGGACTTGTCCAATCCCAGAAAGCCGAAACGTACGGAGTCCTTTATGCTGGAAGGGGAAGCTACCAGCGTTACGGCCCACGGAAATTTCGTGGCGGTGAGCCTGCTTGCAGACCCTGCCTGGGAACGGGGTAATGTTGAATTGCTGGAAGTTTCAAATGGATCGATCCGTAAGGTGGGGGTGTACGGTGTCTGCTACCATCCCGACATGCTGACCTTTACCCCCGATGGCAAGAAAATTCTGGTTGCCTGCGAAGGCGAACCCAGCGAAGACAAGCTGCACGATCCCGAGGGGGGCATTGCCATTCTGGATATGGACTTGATTTCTCAGGAAAAAAATCCCGTGATAACGATTCCACTTCACGAAGCTGATTTTGAACCGGAATATATTACGGTTTCAAAGGATTCGAAGATTGCCTGGGTTAGCCTGCAAGAAAACAATGCACTTGTTCGCGTGGATGTGGAACACGCCTATGTGGATACGATATTTGACCTGGGCTTCGTGGATCATACCCAGAAGGGGTTTGCCCTGGATGCGGTAAAGGATGGCAAAATCCGCATCGAAAATGCGAACATCCGAAGCCTTCGCCAGCCCGATGGAATCAAGGCCTTTGAAGTGAATGGCAGAACCTTTGTGGCAACCGCCAACGAGGGGGATGACATGGAAAAGACGGATCCCCGGTTTGTAAAAATTGCTTGCGGTGACGATAAGGATTGCAAACTTATAAATGGTACCCGTTCCATTTCTCTCTTTGATGGCCATACTGGAGAACTTGTCTGGGATTCCGGAGAAATTCTTGAAAAAACTTTTGCGGAAGTTGCTCCCCTATACTTTAACTGGAATTCCAAAAAAGGAAAAGTGAATTTAGAGAAATGGACGGATTCCCGCAGTGATGACAAGGGCTGCGAACCGGAAAACGTCACTGTAGGTAAAGTGGAAAATCGCCTGCTTGGTTTCGTGGGTCTCGAAAGAATGAGCGGTATCGCCACCTTTGACTTTACCGATATTGGTGTCAACGGCAAGATGCCGAAGTTGGTTGGCTACTACATGGACCCCAAGGATCGTGGCCCCGAGGGTGTGCTTTTCATTGATGCCGAGCAAAGTCCTGAACCCGGAACCGCACTGCTGGTAGTCGGCTACGAATACAGCAAGACCCTTGTGATTTATAAAGTGAAGTAAACTCGACATTCTGAAAAGACGATGAAGTTGATAGAATAATTCTGAATTTAATCCGACTTTCTGTAGGGAACCCAAAGTTTATTTAGCGTTAAAAATTTGAAATAAATCTTGTTAGGGGTTTGTGTGTCGATGTGGAACGACTCCAGCGAAGCCGGGTGAAGCCGAAGGCGATGGAACCGAACGGAGAATCAATATTCTTGGCGCGGAGATGTCGCCCTACGTTCTACAGCTAGAGAACGGCCTCCGGCCATGGGTGTTTGGGGTAGCGTCCCCTCAGTTCCTTGCGTAATTCTGGGTAGGTGTTTTTCCAGAAACCCGTAAGATCCCAGGTCTTTTGCATACTGCGGAAATTGGGGGCGAGGATGTCATAACGGACTGGCAATTTTCCGTCAGCAATCCTGTGTTCGCCTGTAATGGGCGATGCCTTTCCAGAGGCTCGATCCACCTGCATAAAATCCTCGATGCGGGCAGAAACTTCGATGAGGACGCCTTCTGCGCTTTGTGTCATGAGGTTGCTGCCTGGTGTTCCTGGCTCAGGGACATCGACTTCCTGATAGCTGTAGCGGGCTTTTTTCCCGTTGGGTAGCGTATAATGGTCGGGGAAAGTTTTTGAAAGCCAATTCAACATGGACTTTCCAAAGTATTCCTCCACAATGTTGCGATAACGATCTTCGTTAATATCTCGAAGAAGGAATACGCCATCGGT
This sequence comes from Fibrobacter sp. UWR4, assembly GCF_003149045.1. Classification (NCBI taxonomy): domain Bacteria; kingdom Pseudomonadati; phylum Fibrobacterota; class Fibrobacteria; order Fibrobacterales; family Fibrobacteraceae; genus Fibrobacter; species Fibrobacter sp. UWR4. The sequence goes on from NZ_QGDU01000004.1 coordinate 21,559, forward strand.
AAACTCATCGAAGATCAATTCCATATCTTCTTCATTGAATTCCGGTAGCCCAAATTCAGGATAGAGCTTTGCCGCAAGACGCATCTTGATGAGCAATGTCTGTACGTTTTCCGTCAGGAATTTTCCGTCCCAATTTTCCTTGGCGAGTTTTTCCTTCCAGGCTTCTACGGTCAGTTCCTTCAGTTTGGAAAGAACTGCAGGGGAGGCCTCCTGAGGGAGTATTTCCCGTTCAGAAGATCCTTGAATTTCCTTCCCGATAAAACGTTCCTGACCACTGCGCCATAGCAATTCGTAACGGGCGGGTTCGCTGTCGTTTACAAGCATTTCCTTGGGGACTGGAACGTAGAGATTGACGCGAAGTTCAGATTTGGATCCGCCACCAGTTCTAAGCATGGATAAACTGATGATGGCGTAAGGCGGTTCCGTTACCTGCAAACGGATGACGTTTCCGTTATCCAGCTTGTATACGCCACCATTCTGGGATGCCGATGGTGTTGCTACTCTATCGGGATAGGAATGGAGTAGCGTGCGGATCAGTTGCTGCTGGTCATCATTTTTGGAGGTAGCCTCGTTCCCGAATACACTTTTGCGATAGTCTTGCAGTTGCCTTAACGTATAAGAGACTTCGCGAGGTGCGCCTGAACCCTTTAAGGTATCGCTAGCTAAGGTAATGAGGTTTAGAGGCTGCTTGGATTTCTGGACGAATTCCGTACCGGAATGAATCCATGCCATGGCGGCCAAAGTCAAGTCGGGTAAATCGGATGCTTCTTTGGCGGTTGCAAGAATCAATGCCAGCGGAATGTCCGTTACCGGTGTGCGGATTGCCTTTTCGCCAAGTTCCGTAATGGCGCCAGCTTCCAGCATGCCGAAGCCTTCTAACAATTTTAAGGCGGCTTGCTTTCTATTCTCGGGAATGTCCGTAGGAAGTGCTAAGTTTCCCACCTTCTTTTCGAGGGAGGCCTTCTGTAGGAGTAATTCGGAAGGTTCAATCTGAGTGACTTCGGGAATGATTCCCTGAGGCATTCTCTTTTCTGTTTCTTCACTCCATAGACGGATGGCGCAACCGTTCTGGGTTCGTCCTGAACGTCCGGAACGCTGGATGGCGTTCTGCATGGAGATTGCGGATGTGCGTAAAACGTTTACTTTCTCGCTGTCGTCATATTCACTGACTCGTTCAATACCGCTGTCCACCACTCCGCTAACATTCGGGACGGTGATGGATGTTTCTGCAATGTTGGTGGTGAAGATGACTCGAGGTCTTTCCGTTTCCTCGAAAATGCGATCCTGGATGTTTCTTTCCTGGCCACCAAAAAGATCCAGGTATTCTGCCGCCTGATTTCCCAATGCTTCTTCGGCTGCCGTATGGCAGCGCATAATTTCACCCTTGCCTGGTAAAAATACAAGCGTTGTTTTCCAGACGTCATTTAGTTTTAGAGTGCGTAATGCCTTGATGACTTCTGCTTCCAGGGTGTTGCCTGTGGTGGGATTCTGGTGCAAAATCTGTACCGGATAAAGGGGATGACCCAGTTCCAGACATTTTACGCCTAGGGTGTTTTCCATTTCCGTCCGGTTCAGCTTGGCGCTCATGACCGCAATTCGGGGACCGCCCTTGAGTAGGTAGCTGAAAAGCAAATCCATGTCCGCCTTGCGTTCGTGGTATTCGTCGAAAACGACCCAGTCCGCTTCCATTTTACCGTGAAGCAGTTCCTGCAAAAAGTTGCCGTAGGTCTGGAAAAGGATTTTTGTTTCTGCGGATTTGCAACTGTCCTGACGAACTTGGTAGCCGACGGTCTTGCCGCAGCTTTCCTCGTGAAGTTTTGCGGAATACTGGGCTAGGGAGATGGCTGCAATTCGTCTGGGCTGCAATACCACAACACGGCCTTCGCAATGTCTGGAAAGAAACCAGGGAATGTAGAGGGATTTACCTGAACCCGTGGGGGCTTCCACCAAAAGATTTCGGTGCTCGCCGATGGCTTGTTCCAGCTTTGATTCTTCTTCTGCGATAGCAAGGTCTTTGTAGTGACGCATAAAAATATACAGAGGGATTCAGGGTTCAGTTCTTATAAGAAAAGCAGAACTGCTATTGCAATCCTGCTTTTTCAAAAGTCTTGAAAAGCTTTTGTTATGCTCTGGGGTAGCGGAGCTTTTCGCCAGTAGCGATGTCGTTGTAGGGCTTCTTGCCGTCACGGAGCTTCTGGTTGATGACCAAGTTGTCGATACGGCGGCGGAGACCCTGTTCAGTCTTGCAGAAGAAGTAAGCGACCTTGTTGGTGCCGGGAACCAGGAACATGGCCAGCTTGTACTTTGCCTTGACAGCGTTGCGGAAAAGCTTCATGTCTTCCTTGTTGGGCAATACGAAGTTGCGACCTTCCTGAACTTCACAGATCATGTCGGCGTCCAGGAGCAGGGCCTGGGACTTTTGCTTGAGAGCTGCAAAGTTGGGTTCGGTATTCTTCTTGATTGTTTCAAGGCTGAATGCGCCACCGCCTTCCTTCAGGGCCTTACGGACACCGCGGACGGCAAAAATGACAACAACAAGGACAACAACGATGAGAAGTACCCACCAGTAGTTGGAAAGAAAATCTAACATAGGACCTCGCTTTTTCTCCTAAATTCAGTGCCAAAGATAGAAAAATGAAAGAATGTGTTGTCTATGAAATGAAGTAATTGACGCGATTTTTATGAAATATATAGAGGTGGAAGGGATATTTTCTATTATTGTGGGTAATAGAGGAATCATGTTTTTCAATTTTTGGAAGAAATTTGGTTTGAAAGGCTTGAGTGTAGCGACTGCGCTTGCACTTTCTCCTTTGCATGCCCAAGATGTTTCCTCCCAGGATTCTGTTGCAATTGGCGGTTGCCCTGAAGGAACGGTTCTTACGGGAATTGCTCTGGAGGGGTTGGAAAATACCAACCCGAGGGTGATTCATCGCGAACTTTTAAACAAGGTGGGGGAGGCGTACTCCTCTGAAAAGTTCCAGGCGGAAAAACATAAGCTGGAAGATTTGGACTTGTTCACGGATGTCGCTTTAAGTTGCGATGGAAATGGTGTTGCCCATTATCAGTTTAAGGAAATTTTCCGCTGGATTCCCGCCCCTGCAGGAAAGTCTACGGATCGCGATGGCCTGATGATTGGCCTAGCCCTGGCAAACCTGAATGTGCTTGGTGAAGATATCCGAGTGGAAGTGCAGTACCGCACTACGCTTGATCCGTTCCTCGAGAATAATGAGTATGCCTTGTACGCAAGCTCTCCTTATTTGTTCGGGTTGCCGTTAGGCTGGAACTTTGAATTCCTGAGAACCGATAGTTGGGACGACTTACGTACTTTTCAGGATAATAGCTATCTAGCGGATCTGGATTTGGATTACGAGGTAAGGCCTGGTCTCTCCTTATTGGGAACGATGGCGCTTCGTTACTTGTATGGTGCTGCGGGATTGCCAGAACTGGGCCTCGGCTTTGCCTTTGACTTCCGCGATAGTAAACTGGATAGTCGCCGGGGAGTCTATTTCGAATATATGTTGACACACGTCGGATATGGGGATGATCATGAAATAGATTGTAAAGAAGGTCCTTGCGATGATCTGGGGGGTGAAAACTTCAATGAATTCCTGATAGACGCTCGTGCCTATTTCACTTTATGGCGTTTTGTAACAGGGGCAACAGCCCTGGTCCGCTATCGTCCTGGTGATGTGGAACGTTATGATTATTTCTACCATGGTGGTGCCAATACTTTCCGTGGCCATGAGGCGAGTTCCGATAGGCTTGGCGTCCATGAAGCCTTGTTGACTTTGGAAGAACGTTTTGTCCTAAGGGAACGTAAGCCAGCTTCCTTGTGGGGTATCAATTTTTTCTACGGTCTTCAGCTTGTTGCTGGGTTGGATGGCAGCCTACTGTGGGATAAGGGCCGTCCTAGCTGGGACAATTACGAAGGTGCTGTCTATGGCGGTCTCCATCTGGTGATTCCCGCACTGGACCGCGTGCGTTTTGAGGTGGGGTACAGCCCTGACCGCAAGGAGCCTAAGTTCTACTTCGGTCTCTTCGATCGTGCGACCACAGCACGTTGGCGAAACAGGTAACAGTGAATAGTGAAGGATGTAACCATCCCGAAATCAAAAGCGCTTGCATCTTGCTGCTCTAGCCCCTAGAACCTAGTCTCTAGCCCCTATACTGGTGAAAAATGATCGATTGTTCGTTCGGGAAAATCCTTGACTTTCTGTAAATAAATGCTAAATTTTTGTTACATATACTGAAAAACAAAAATGCGGGCTCGTGGTGAGCTCGAGGAGACCTAATGTCAATTAACTACTTGGACCTGCCCATTGGCAAGAAGTATCCCTACGAAGTGGATTGTGTTGTTGAAATTGGTAAGGATACTAACCTCAAGTACGAATACGATGAACGTTTGCATGTGTTCCGTCTGGACCGTTGCCTGCTTAGTTCCATGAGCTATCCCTGTACTTATGGTTTTATTCCCAGCACCAAGGCCGACGATGGTGACGCCCTGGATATGCTGATTTATAGCCCTGCATCCATGATGACCGGTACTGTTTGCACTTGCCGTGTGATTGGCGCTCTGGATATGACCGACGGTGGCAAGAAGGACTATAAGGTTCTTGGTGTTCCCGTATTCAATCCTCGTCCCATTAAGGACATTACCGATGTGGACCAGATGTTTTTGCGCATTACCAAGAACTTCTTCCAAAACTACAAGGAACTGGAAGGTAAGGATGTTCAGATCGGTGAATGGAAGAACGCTGAATTCGCTCGTGAGAAAGTGATTGTCGCTCATCGTGCCTACTATCAAAATCAGGTGCAGATACCGGAAACTTGCTACCAGGAACCGGAAGCAAATGATCATCTTCCCCCTGAGGAACTGATTTAATGTTTTATGTTTGCTGAAGGACACCTGGATTTATCCGGGTGTCTTTTGCTTTTTGACTGGTTTATGCGTAAATTTTTCCTTTTCTTAATGTTCATTCTTGTGACAGGGGCTTTCGCCAAGACCCTGGTTGCCGTGGTTGAAACCAAGGCTGCGAATGATGTATTGACTAAGGAAGAAAAGTTCTTCGTAACGGATAAGCTGCGTGAGATTGCGAACCAGACCTTGCCTGCCTATCAGGATTTTAGCATCATGACTCGAGAAAATATCGAAGTGATGCTACCTCCGGGGAAGACTATCGAGGAATGTGAGGGAAGTTGCCTTGCTGAAACTGGACGTAATATTGCTGCTGATTTTATCGCCCAGGCACGAGTGGGACGTTTTGCCGAGAAGCTTACCCTTACGGTGGAAATGTATGAAACTAAAACGGGCAAATTGGTCTCCAGCTTTACAGGTACAAGCGATGATGCCGTAACTCTCCTGGATGTAATCGAACGTGAAGCGGGCAAACTTTTCCAGAAAATAAAGCGTGGAAAAGACGATGCCGCTGGTTATGTAGGACCGGATGGTTTTTCTGAGTTTTCTGATGGAGAGTCCTATTCTGCACAAAGGTCCCGCTTTGTTATTGTGCCGGTAAACAGCGATCCTGAAGGGGCTCTCCTGAGTGTTGATGGAGATCCTGTTCCTAATTGTAAGGAGACACCCTGTAAAATCCAGCTGGAGGCGGGTTCCCATCGTTTTTCTCTTGTGGCGGACATGTATCAGAAAAAGGATTCGATTGTTGACGTTCAACAGGGAACTGTTATTGAATTTAGATTGAAACCTCTCTTTGGTATTCTAGATGTGGATCCTTCCTTTGAGAAGAATTATTACTTGAATACATCTACTTATGCGACCTTGGATGGTGATTATATTGAACTGGGTGAAAATCGTCTGAAGCCTGGATCTTATGATCTGAAGGTGACCAATGACTGTTATGAGTCCATGTCTGCAACGGTTACTGTGAAAACGGGTAGCCAGCTTAAATTTGACAGGATGATGAAAGCTGCGAAGGGCGGGCTCACCTTAAGTGCAACCCGGGATAATGAACCTGTGGAAGAACCGGTTTATATCGATGGAAAATACGTGGGACGAACTCCTTATAGTGGTACTGTTCCTGTTTGTGCTTCTGTTACCATCGGGGATGATTTTGATGAAGTACCTGTGACGATTCCCTATCATGACGATGTGAGCTATACTTACCAGTTTGCGTCTCGTAAGTCTTACGAAACCTCCTATAGGGAAATGGATGGGGATGACTATAGCTATGCGCCAAGTGCTGTTGCCACAAGGGCTAGAGGTACTCCTCGCCGTTCTGAATCCCGTGTGAATTCTTCAGAAACGACTCAGGATAACTCATCTAGTGCGGTGAGTGAATCGGGTGGATATTTCCAGGTCCTGCTGGGTTTTGGTTTGGATTTGCCTCTAAGTGAAACCGCGTTCGATGATACCGGTCTTGATTTTATGCTGGGCCAATATTATGTAGAGGCATTTTTTGGCTGGAAGTCCAGCAGTGGTGTGTTTTTGGGCTTAGGCGGTGGCTTCGGTGTTCATGATCCTCTTGTCATGGATTCGTCTTCGTCTGATGGATACAATGATTATTATGGTGGATTGTCGGAAGACGAAGCAAACGATATGCTGCCTTCTCCATCTCTTGCTTTCTTGCTTTCTGCAGAGTTGGGCGTAGACTTTAAAATGGATGCAGATAAGTATGACGTTGCGGTAGGTTTGCGCGGTACAGCCGTTTTCAGCGAATGGCCAGCTTTTTCTGTAAGTTTTTTCTTTGAGATGATGTCCTTTATAGGAATGGAATTAGGATACACCACAATTACAGGTGATGACTTGTGGGAAAGTGGCGGTGGTGTTTCCATTAAGATGTATTTCAGATTCCCAGGACGTCCTGGGGTTGTTTTTGGAAAGAAGTAAAAAAGAAAAGGCACCTGTAAAGGTGCCTTTTGAAATATGGTTCTGGTAGATTCCGCTAGAAAATGCGAACTTTTACGGGCAACTTGCTGGTGATCTTCTTAGCGACGGATTCCATAAATTCCTTTTCCAAGGGGAGTACATCCGGGGTTGCCGTTTGGCGAATAACCGTGTATAGCTGAACTTCGACGAAATGTTCCGGGCGGGTGCTATAAATTCGAGCCAGGTTCTGGATGTAGCTTTCAATTTCTGCGTCGCTAGGTGTTTCGCCCTTGATGGAACAGAGCATTGTCTGGATGCAGATGGGATGGCGCTGGATTGCCTTTTCCAAATTGGAAAGAATGTTGTCGAACTTTACTGCGGAACGGTTCATTTTCTTGTACCATTCTTCCGTACCGGCGTCCAGCTTTGCCCAGATTTCACCGTCATTTTCCAACAGGATGGAAAGGGCGTCTTCCACGGAATCGCGACCTAGTTGGCTTGCGTTAGTGATGAGACGCAATTTGAAAGAGGCTGGGTTCAGCGGATCTGTGGAACCGACATGACGTTCCTGGTACTCTTGCTGGATGATTCGCATGCGCTTGCAGACTTCTGCGAATTCTTTCACGATGGTGGATTCTCCGTCTCCGGAAAGGCAAAGATCCTTGATGATTTTCTTATCGTCGGCAACCTTACCGAAAAAATCACACTTGGCGAACTCGCCGGATTCGTAGAACAAGACGAACTGACGGAGTTCCTTTTCCACTTCGTCCACATTTACGGGAACGGAGGGGTGACCTTCCTGGGGACCGCTTTGACAATAGGCGCAGGCAAAGGAACATTTGTGGTCAGGATTTAGATTGACGCCAATGGATAAGCCTCCAGCTCTACGACTAATGACGGGATAGACCCACTTGTTGTCTTTCCACATGCGAGAGTGGTCGCTCCATGCGGCAATCAAAGCTTTTTCTTGTTCTGTCATGACCGCAAATATAAAAAAGGTTCCGTGATTTATGCTACATTTTCTACATGCAATTGCGAAACACAATGAAGTTTATCCTGGCGTTATTGGCTGGCTCTATTGCTAGTTATGCCGATGGCATTTCAACTGAAGCTCTTTCAAAAAATGGTGCAGTTACCCGTGACCGCCAATTGATGGAAATTGGAGATGTGCTGCTTGCTGGTCGTGGCGGCTATATGGATTTCGGATTCTACTATACACCGTTTTCCGATCAGAATCCCCTGAAAAGCCAATATGGGGTACACGATGGTTTTGCCTTTAGGCATCATTTGGGGGCATTTGCCGCTGGGGAAGTCGCCCCGCAGAAGTATCTGGGGGCCTTGCTCTGGTTTGATCGTTCCGGTTGGGATGGGGAAGATTTCTTCTTTTTCCCTCAGTACAATGATTTTTCCATTCAGCGATCTGTAACTACCTGGGGCGTTACCTATGCCGACCGAAAAAATTATTTCGGAGTTGCCGCCGGTATGCAGCACCAGAACATGGAACATGTAGGTGTTGTGTATGGGAAGGAAAACGACTCTTTGGCATATAGCTGGGCTTACTTGCGTTTTGGAAAGGTAAGTGTGAGCGGTAACTTCTATAAGACGGACTGGCAGAGCGTTCATCTGTCTTTGGATTTGGAGCACCGTTCCATACTTGAAGACAAAATCATCAAGTACAAGGGCTGGAGGGATTATCTGCCCAACATTGATGTCGGCTACTATAATGGCGATGAGGAAGAGAACCGCCTTAGAGTCATCTGGAATCAGAACCTCTATAACCAGCGTGTTTATGGGGAAATCGCCTACGACTTCCTGCCTGATGTAGAATTCCATTCTGCTGCGTTGAAATATTATCCAGACCCTTCCAGACTTTTCGGCATGGAAGCAACTTGCATTCGTCGTGGCATTCGTAGCGGTTCTAAGGATTTGCTATGGGGTGGTGCCATCGATTTGGTGTTTGCCCGTATTGCTTACAATTCTTCTTATGACTATGATCATTTCTTTGGTTCCAAGGGGACTTTCCTTGTTGAATTCAAGGTGAGCCTGGATTATCTGGATGGCATGGTCTTTGGCCGAGGAGCTCCTCAGGCAACTCCTATGGAAACAAATATCCTGAAGGAAAAGAATAAGCCTAAGGAGAAGTCCCTGGAGGCTACTGGTATCCGTTTTGAAAATGGAGGGAACAAGTAATGCGTAAGATTTTTGCTTTATCATTTCTTCTTCTCCCTGCTCTTTCCATGACGGGGTGTCTATCGCACTGGTTTATGGATACGGAAAGTCGTCTCCAGGTGGAAAATGGTATGGAAGATATGACCATTTACTCCCTGGATGTGCTTTCGGAGGATAGTTCCACCTATGAAAAGTGGATCGATGAAAGTATTGAACCGGGCGATCGTAGCCATGTAGCTGCTGCGGACTGGGTGGGCGAATTCAATATTCGTCTTCGTTATGGCAAGGCTGATGGAGATACGCTTCAGAATATCCGAAAAATGGAGATTTCTGGCGGTAGTATGTATCTTAAAATCACTGCTGAAGACGATTCTTTGGTCTATACGTTCAAGTAAAAGAACTATCTTTGGACTGCTGTGCAGATTACAAAGTTAAAGATTTTTGGTTTTAAGTCCTTTGCTCAGAGGACTGAAGTGAACTTCCCGACGAAGGGTCTTACCGCTGTGGTGGGTCCCAATGGTTGTGGTAAGTCCAACATTACGGATGCGATCCGTTGGGTGCTTGGCGAACAGAAGGCCGCGGCACTCCGTATGGGCAAGATGCAGGACGTGATTTTCAGTGGTACGGAAGAACGTGCCGCTATGAGTCTTGCAGAAGTTTCCATTGTGATCGATAATAGCGATGGAACCTTGAATTCTGAATATTCCGAAGTGATTGTTACCCGTCGTGTCCATCGAGACGGTACGGGTGAATACCTGATTAATAACCAGGAATGCCGTCTTCGCGACGTCCATGCCTTGTTGTTTGACTCTGGTTTGGGTTCCAGTACCTACTCCCAGATGAACGCCGACATGATCAAGGCCGTTCTTTCGGATAAGGCCGATGACCGCCGAGTTCTTTTTGAAGAAGCTGCTGGCGTGAGCAAGTATAAGCAGCAGCGCAAGGAAACCCGCCGCCAGTTGGAACGAGTCCAGATGGATATGGACCGTGTGGAAGACAACCTGCGCAGTGTCCGCCGTTCTGTACGTCAGTACGAAACTCAGGCAGAAAAGGTTAACGAGTATAAGCGTTTGAGCAAGCGTCTTCGTGAACTGGACTTGTCTGTCAGTATCGACAAGTTTGAAGACATGAAGGAAGGTCTTGGTACGCTGGAAACGACCACCAAACGTATGAATCACGAGGTGGAAACGGCCAAGACGAACGCAACCGTCCTTCAGACGAAGATTGACGAAAAGAAGCTTTTGATCAGCGAAGACGAAACCGCCTATCGCGACCTGGAACGTGCTGTCCAGACGGCAACCATCGAGTTGAACGATCTGGATAACCGCATTATGCGTATCCGTGATGTGATTTCCACCCTGGAAAATGCCAACGATAAGGCTCAGGATGAAATCAATCAGAACCAGACTAAGATCCAGGACCTGACAGACGAGCAGGGCCGACTGGAAGAAGAAAATCGAGTTCTCAGTTCCGATAGCGACATGGACGAAATGAACGCCCTGCTGGAACGGGAACGTGAAACTCTCCAGGTCATGCGTGATAAGCTGGATGACTTGCGCCAGCAGTCCAGGGAACTGTCCAACGAACGTTTGCAAGCTACCCAGAAGGCAAATGCCTTGAAGAGCCGCTTTGAACGTATGGATGCAGAATCCTCCATTTTGCAGGGAAATCTGGAAAAATGGAACGGCGAACTGGCTACCCTTAACGGTCAGAAATCCGAAGCGAATGAAAAGCTGCAGGATATCCAGCGCCAGGTTGATGAAGCCAATCAGGATGTGGAACGCCTGAATGAACAGAAGTCCACCCGCGAAGAACGTCTGGATAGTGAACGTGCTGATTTGGCTGAAGCTCAGAAGAAACTTCAGGATTTGACTAACGAGAAGACTCGTCTTCAGTCCCGTATCGATGTGCTCCAGAGTGTGGCGAATGAAGGTACGGATGCAAGCCGCTGGCTTGTGGAAAATAAGGCTGAACTGATTGGTGGACTTCTTTCTGAACGTATTGAAGCTGCTGCAGAATATGCATCCTATGTGGAAGCCGCACTTGGAGACTTGATGGATGCTGTCATTGTTGCCAACGATAGTGCCGTAATTGACATCGTGAACTCCATGAAGGGTTACAATGTGGGACAGGCACTCCTTGCCCTGGTTGGCGATAGCGCTCCTGCCTATAACGGCTCTGTGGATGGTGCAGGTGTGGTTGGCTGCCTTAACAAGTTTGTTACCGCCGATGCAGAAATTGCTTCCTGGCTGTCCGGTATTCTTTCACGCTACTTTGTGGTGGAAAATCTGGATGTAGCGATTTCTCTTGCCAAGAGCATGAGGGACCAGGATCTTTGCTTTGTGTGCCCTGACGCCATTGTGCGTACCAGCGGTCTTGTTTCCAGCGGTGCGGCTACCTCTGGAGCTCTTTCCCGCAAGAACGAAATTGCCGATGCGAATGCCTTGCTGGAAAATGTACTGGCAGATATTGAAACCCAGAACGAAGAAATTGCCCGAATCCAGGATCTGGTGGATGAAGATGTCCAGATGCTGGATTCCCTGGTGGATGAAATTCGGGAAAAGACGGATGTCGTTCGTGGTAGTTCCGCTCAGGTTTCCATTCAGAACAACGTGATTGCTGGTTGCGACCGCCGTATTGGGCAGCTGGAAAGTGAAATTCGTAACGCACAGGCAAAAATTCAGGAAGCTGCTGATTCCAAGAATAGCGATGTTGAACTGAACGAAGCAAACGCCGCAGTTGAACGGGTGGAAGTTGATTATGCCCGTGTGAACGATGAACTGACGGAACAGGACACCATCTTCCGCGAAAAGGAAGAGGATGTTCGCGAATTGGAACGTGCCGCTCAGGACAAGAACGCTAAACTTACTCAGAACTCTAGCCGCTTGAGCAACATTCACGACCAGATTGAGTTTTTGGAAAATTCCAATCGCACTCGTATGGGCGAAATCCAGACCAATAGCGAATCCATCGAGAAGAATCGTGTGGATGAACAGGAACTTGCTGGCCAGCAGCAGTCCAAGGATTCCGCTCTTCGTGAATTGGAAAATCAGCGTGACCTTGCTCGTGAAAAGTACGAACTGGTTTCTGGTGATTTGGATGACTGGCAGAAGGAAGTAAACCGCCTTCGTGATGACATGATCGAGAAAATGCACGAGTTGAATGATGTGGACCGCCGTCAGCAAGCCTTGCAGGCTAATTTGGACCGTCTGGTGGAACGCATTACCAACGAATATACCTTCGACCTGTCCAATCCTCCTGATGAATTTGAACGTGTGGAATATAGCCAGCCGGAAGCGGATCGTGAAATCCGCGAACTTCGTGGCAGGATCAAGGATCTGGGGCCCATCAACGTCAACGTGATGGAAGATTACGAAGACGAAAAGAAGCGCCTGGAAGAAGTGGAAAAGCAGTTCGACGATCTGGACCGCGCCCGTGCAAGCCTTGACCGTACCATTACCAAGCTGGATGATATCGCCCGCCAGCGTTATCTGGATACTTTCAACCGTATTCAGAAAAACTTCCAGTTTGTGTTCAGTAAACTGTTCCTGAACGGCGAAACCAAGATGAGCCTTGTGGAAAAAGTGGACGAAATGGGCAAGCCCATGGATATCCTGGATGCGGACATCGAAATCAACGTCCGTCCTACCGGCAAGAAGATGCGTGGCATCAAGGCTTTGTCCGGTGGTGAACACGCCTTGACCGCAACGGCATTGCTGTTCGCCATCTATATGGAAAAACCGTCTCCCTACTGCGTGCTGGACGAAGTGGATGGTCCTCTGGATGATGCAAACGTCGGTCGTTTCATGGCTCTTCTCCGTGAATTCAGTAAGCAGACCTTGTTCATCGTGGTGACCCATAACAAGCGTACCATGGCTGAAGCCGATATGCTCTATGGTGTGACCCAGGAAATTAAGGGTATTTCCCGTATTGCTAGCGTCCAGCTGGCAGATGCAACAAAGTTCGCGATGTAGTAGTTTAGGGGCTAGGGGCTAGGATCTAGGGACTAGGGCTGATGGCGCCAAGCGCAAAAGAAAATTTTGAAAAGGAGTCAAGGACATCATCCTTGAAGGGTTTTGTTTTTGGCTGCCTTGCTGGTGTTAGCTACGGCACCAATCCTTTGGGTGCTCTACATTTGTATAAGGAAGGCTTTTCTCCTGATACCGTTCTCTGCTATCGTTTTGCGTGGGCGGTACTCCTTCTTGCCTTGCTGATGGTCTTTGGCGGAAAAGGATCAACGAAGAAAAAATCACTAGCGGAGACATTCTGCGTCAAGAAAAGGGAACTCCCTGTACTGATTATTCTAGGAATACTTTTTGCAGCCTGTGCCTTGATGCTTTTTGCCTCCTTCAATTATATGAGTGCAGGACTTGCCAGCACCTTGCTGTTTCTTTACCCTATGGAGGTGGCCTTGATTATGGGGCTGTTCTTTAAGGAAAAAATGACGGCTAAGGTGGCTGTGTCCATAGGACTTTCCCTAGCTGGAGTGGTTCTCCTGTATCGTGGGGGAGAAGGGGGTGAAGCCCTGAGTACCGTTGGTGTTCTGTTGGTAATCTTGTCTTCGCTTTTCTACGCAATTTATATTGTGGTTGTGAACAAGGCGGATTTGCAGATGGGTTCTGTCAAACTCACTTTTTATGTGATGCTTTTCTGCCTTATGTCTTTGTTGGTTTATTCAATTTCCTTTGGTTCTGGAATCCCTCCTGTTCCGGCAAATTTAAACCAGCTGGGCTGGGGCTTTATGCTGGGGCTTGTGCCGTCTGTCATGTCCCTGGTGTTTATGGCCAAGGCGGTAAAGTTGGTTGGCTCTACACCTACAGCCATTATGGGCGCTCTTGAACCATTGACTGCCGTTGTTATTGGCGTTATGGTTTTTGGAGAAAATCTTACGGGTCGCCTGATGGCAGGAATCATCCTGATCCTTGTGGCGGTAACTCTTCTTGCTATTAAGAAGAAAGCCTAATAGCCTTCCCTTTGTCATCTAGAACCGATGCATGCTGATATAGGCCTGCATCGTTTTTTTAAAAGCATTATATTTATAGCATGATCAAATCTTTAATGAATGCTTTGAATAACGTCTTGCTGGGCAAGAACGATACGGTAGAACTTTTGACCATGGCTCTTCTGGCGGATGGTCATGTGTTGATCGAAGATGTGCCTGGTACAGGGAAGACCACTTTAAGCAAAGCTCTTGCGGCGGCCTGTGGTGCTGATTTCGCACGTATTCAGTTTACTCCTGATCTTTTGCCTGCCGATGTGACAGGTGGTGCTGTATTTAAGGCTAATACTGGAGATTTTGAAATCAAGAAGGGGCCTGTCTTTACTCAAATCCTTCTGGCGGATGAAATCAACCGTGCATCTCCGAGAACCCAGAGTTCCTTGCTGGAGGCCATGGAAGAACGTCAGGTTTCCCTGGAAGGGGAACGTCACAAGCTTCCTGAATTGTTCATGGTGCTGGCTACGGAAAATCCGGTGGAATTTCATGGGGTGTTCCCGCTGCCGGAAGCCCAGATGGACCGATTCATGGTTCGTATTTCCGTCGGGTATCCTACTGCGGAAACGGAACTGGATATTCTGCGTTCCCATCGTGAAAGCCGCCCTATCGATAGTGTTATGGCGGTGACTACTCCGGATGAAATTCTTGCTGCCCGCAAGAAGGTTTCTGCAGTTCATATCGAGGAATCCCTGGAACGCTACATTGTGGCTCTGGTGCAGGCATCCCGAAATGACGGGGGAGTACGCCTGGCGGCAAGTCCTCGTGCAGGTTTGAATCTTGTGCGTATGGCGCAGGCTTGCGCCTTTATTCAGGGCAGGGATTTTGTGAATCCGGATGATATTCAGCGCGTGTTTTTCCCGGTCATGGAACATCGCGTTTTCGCAAAGGACAGTGCGACGCCGGATGCGTCTAGAAATATCTTGCAGAATATCCTGAAGAACGTAAGCATCCCGAAATAGGGTTCGCCAATGTTTTCCTTCCTTAAATGGTTTGCAGATGCGGTTCCCCGTGCGCCCAAGCGTCCGGGGCTCCTGATGCGTCTGTACTATTTCTGGCAAGAATACTTTACCTCCCCAGGTCGCGCCGCTGCTGCACTTTTCCCTGTGGCGATGATGGCGGGTGGTATTCCTGGTTTTTGGGCTGCCTGGGTGTTTTGCGGTCTGGACTTTTTGCTGTTCCTGGGAATGGTTCTTTCCCTTTTTGCGACTGCTCGCCTTACGAAAATTTCCATAGATGATGTTTCTGTAACGCCTGTTTTTGAAGGTCAGACATCCAAGGTTTCTGCGGTGGTTTCCGTTCATAAATCTTCTGTAGATTCTGTCTTGTTGTCCTGTTTCCGATTGGATCCGTCCCTTAAATGCGAGGAAATGGATTATACCTCCATCTCCATTAAGGATGGCTCGAAAAAGCTGGAATGCTTTATCCGTACGACCCGTAGAGGGGCGTTCCCGCTGAAGAATATTTCTGCAAGTGTGCCTGAAATTATGGGCCTGCTTCGCAATCCCTTTGATTTTCAGGGAACATCTGAATTGCTGGTGTATCCTCGTCCGGTAAAGGTGGGGGCATTTCCTTTTTTGACTTCTGGAGCAAGCGGGGCTGTATTTGCTCCTCTTCTGATGCCTAGCCTTACTCGGGGCATGAACTTTGTTGGGGTTCGCGAATACCGGGAAGGAGATTCCCTGAGGGATTTGCATCATAAGGCTTTTGCCCGATATGGCCGCCCCTTCACCAAGGAATTCGAGACGGAGCGAGGCGCCGGTGCAATCCTCGTGCTTGATACGGTGGCTCCCTCCATGTCCAGCCGTGCCTATCTGGAAGATGCCATGCGGCTTGCAGCAGGTATAGGACGCTGGATGTTGGATCAGAATATTTTAGGACGTTTCTTCATTGATGACGAGGAAATTTCCATTCAGGGGCTTGCTGGTCATGACCGTATGGAAAGCCTGCTTGAATCTCTTTCCCGCATTGCGCCCGCAAGGATTGTCGGTGGGAAAAAGTCTGGCCCCTGGTCCCCAGCGGCACGCCCGATGGATCCGGTACTTCGCATTGGCCTTTACCCGAAGGATGATGCGCTAATCCATAAGCACATCATCGTTTCCTCCAGTAAGAATCCTGACTTTAAGTCGGAACATCCGGATAATACTCTCTTTGTGGATTCCGCAGAAATAGCCTCCGCTCTCGACCGGGAGAAGGAGGTGAACCTGTGATTCGTCATGAAATTGTAGATGTGCGCTATGTGGCTAGGGTGTTGTTCCTTTGCCTGACTTCCCTAAACTTTGGGAATACTTTTGGCTGTATTTGGCTTGGAATTCTATTTGCACTTTATTTCCTGGTTGTCGGAGTCCAGAATACTTCTAGCCGTAGGGATTTTTCCAAACGTCCGAAATTCAAGAAACTTCCTGTCTATTTGGCCATTGTTCCTCTGGCGATGTATTGGATGATCACCCCTGGGGTCCAGAATGGCGTGAACCCTTCTATGGTGTTCTTGCCTGGACTTTACCTCCTGTTCCTTACGGCCTTGCAGGAGCGAAGCCGTGGCAATGGTGGTTTCGAGGTCTTTGTACATTTTGATGGCTTGCTTGTGTTGATGAGCAGCTGCTTCCAGGCACCCCATGGGACGTTTCCCATTGTACTCACAGGACTTTTGCTTCTTTTGGTAAGCGGAAGCAGACGGGGAACCGCTTTCTACAAGTATATCCTTTTTCTGCTGTTGTTTGCCGCACTTGGAGGAATCTCCTATGGTGGATGGCAGCATTGGAAAAACAACCGTAATGGTGGTGGTGGATGGGCTGCCGAATACGAGAAGAAAAATCGAATGATGGGTTTTGATCCCATCGCTTCTCTAGGGTCTTTTGGTGAAAGCTATAATTCCAAATACAATAATCAGGTGGTCCTTCGAGTGTGGGATGAGAATCCCCCTAAGTACATGGTGGCCGCTCGATATTCTACATACTCCGTAGGATCATGGAAACTACCACGGACTCCTGCGAAGACTCTTACTCCAAGCTACTACCAGGTGGATTATCCTGTGATGGAAGTGGTGGATTCCATAACCCGTCAGGGTGCGGAACGAATTTGGGTGCAATCTACGTTGGATAATTTCGGTTTCCTGTTTGCGCCTAATGGTGCTGTAGGTTTTTCTGCGAAGGATATTGATTCCCTGCAATATTTCTCTGGTGGCATGGTTACGGGATTGAACCAGAACGGAACCCGTTCCGATTGGAACTATTTTGTCTGTAAGAATGCTGAATGCCCTGTTCCCAGTGAACTTGCCCAGCCTGATTCTGCCGACCTGCACGTTTCTCGTCTTTATGAAAGTCTAGTTGATAGCGTTGTTGATGCGATGAACTTACGCGGCGATTCTGGATTTGTAGTCCTGGAAAAAGTAAACGATTATTTTTCCGCAAATTTCCAGTACTCCCTGCAAATTCCGGGACTAGAAAACCGGCGTTATTCCAGTGGACGGATTGATCCCCTCTATGTATTTTGGAAAAATAAGCAAGGTTATTGTGAATATTATGCCTCTTTGTCGGTATTGGTTTTACGACGCATGGGAATTCCCGCTCGTTATGTAACAGGCTTTGCCCGGCCTGAGATTTCCAAAGGGAGCCCCTATGGAATTTACCGAAGGAAAAACGCTCATTCCTGGGTGGAAGCCTATGTGGGTAACTCCTGGTACATCTTTGACCCGACGCCAGTCATTGTCAATGGAAAGGAAGTTGAACCGTCCTGGATTGCCAATTTCTTAGAAGGTGTTCAGGCAAGATTTGCCAAGTGGAGCCATGCCCTTAAGGAAGGGGAGTGGAGAAACGCTCTAGACAGCTGGCAAAATTATGTTCAGACTGCGTCAGATAGCCCCTTGACTTACGGGATTATTTTCCTGCTAGTCCTTACGTTGGTTGGCCGTCGGGTTTATGTCGCTCACCGTCATAAGCCTAGGAATATTTCCGCTAATTCCGCATTGGCCAAGGAGTGGGCCCGTAAGTTGACGCAGGCGGAGTACCAGCTTTCTCGCGTGGAACTTCGCCGGGACGCAGGAGAAACCGTGGGACATTTCCTTGCGAGAATAAAAAAGCAGCCCCTGGAAGGGAAGGCTGCTCTTGCGCGGAAAACTCTAGAAGACTACGAGCTGAACCGCTGGACTCTGTAAAGAAAAGCCGAACTGAGTTCGGCTCTTTTCTTGTTATTTCTGGTTTGCGGGAATGGAGTAGACTTCGGTGTAGAAGGAAAGGAAATCTTCCTTGACGCCAAGAGAGGTGGTCACCTGGTTGGCGGTCAGCCAGACGCGACCCACGTCCATTTTGATTGTTGCTCCATCGTTGGTCATGGTCGGGTCGAAGCTAAGAGTCTTCTTACCGATGCACAGGTTGCCACGGGTAATGGACAGCTTGACTGTAGGGCCTTCTACGTTGAACATACCTTCGATGGGATTACAGTCGGGATTGCCGTAGTTCATGTCGTTGGGGGACAGGGCCAACTTAAACATGTCGGTCTTGACCACTGCGCCGGTAGACTTTTTTTCCTTGTCCACGTAGAACTGCAGGGAACCTGGTGCTCCGCTAAAGTTCAGGCCTTCCGCATAATCCTTCTTTTCCCTGCTGACGACGCCATTGAAATTCCAGGTACCCATGAGGCAATCGCGGCTGACGCCTGCGGCGCACAGTTCTGCCTTGGTAGGATCTGGTTCTTCTGCATCGCTGCAGCCAGAAAGGACTGCCAGGGAGGCAAGGCTAGCAAAAGCAAGCATCTTAGTAAACTTTTTCATATATCTCCTCAGAATTTTTACTGAATATAAGAAAATCTTTTTTTTACAGCACGATTATTGACTTTATTTTACTTGCGTTTTAAGGCTTTTTTGCCCGGTATCGTGATTTTTTTTATATTTCCCTACGAAAAAACGAGGTATAACCGTCTGTTGGGTTATACTTGATAAGGAGTCAAAGATGAATATTAAGAAGCTTGCGCTGGGAACTCTTGCCCTCGCTTTTGTAGCTTGCAATACCGAAAGTAATTCTGACGTGGTAAAGGTGAACGATAAAACCACCGACGATCAGAAGTTCGCATACATGCTGGG
Organism: Fibrobacter sp. UWR4; assembly: GCF_003149045.1. Classification (NCBI taxonomy): domain Bacteria; kingdom Pseudomonadati; phylum Fibrobacterota; class Fibrobacteria; order Fibrobacterales; family Fibrobacteraceae; genus Fibrobacter; species Fibrobacter sp. UWR4. Next base: position 40,621 of record NZ_QGDU01000004.1, read on the forward strand.
TGCTCAGTTTGCAGGTCAGAGCGCAACTACCATTCCTCGCCAGATGGGCGAAGAAATCCATGTAGATGCTCTGGTTCAGGGTATTCTGGATAACGAAAAGGCTGTTGCTGATACCTCTTTCAAGTTCCAGATTCCTATCGATACTCTCCATGCGCTGAACAATCAATACTATGCAATTGCTCGTGAACGTTCCGAAAAGGCTCGTCCGGATAGCGCAACTCTTGCCAGCTTCAATGGTGACTATGCTAAGATCCAGGCTTATGTTGATTCTATTCAGAACACTCTGCCCATCAATCCGGCTGACCCTCAGTCTGGTATTCCCATGAAACTTTCTATGGAATCTAGCAACAACCTGAAGATGTCCTATCTGCTTGGCTTGCAGTTCGATACTCAGCTTCTTTCCGTGGGCAAGGTCCTGGAAATGACCCTGGATTACAACTACTACATCCTGGGTATTCGCGATGCTATTGCCAAGGTCAAGGATTCCAGTTTCATCATGCAGATCCCGCAGGATACTCTGCAAGCTATCGGCCTCCGTTACCAGAAGAAGGCCGAAGAAAAGCGAGCTGAAGCCCGTAAGAAGTTTGAGGATGAACAAAATGCCCTGATGGAAAAGGTGAAGTCTTTCAAGGGTGATACTCTTGCCAACGGCATGCCCCAGAAGATGAATTACACCGTTAAGGTTACCGGCATCACGAACAAGGTGGAAGACTTGAGCTCTTATGCTGGTAAGTCCCTCCTGGTATTCTACTTCTCTGCAACTTGTGGCCACTGCCAGCATGCAGCTCCCCAGGTTTATGAAATTGCCAAGGCTTTTGCTGACAAGGGCCTGACCACTATTGCTGTTGCTAGCGGTGGAAACAACAAGACCGGTATCCGCAAGTTTATGGACAACGCCAAGTGGGGTGACGAAATGAACGTGGTCTGGGATGAAACCCGTATCTTTGGTGAACTCTATAGCGACGGCTACGTTCCCAAGCTCTATGTGGTGAACCCCGATGGCACCTACAAGCTTTACGCTGCCTTCGAAAACGACAAGGAAACCATGAAGAGCGATATTGAAGCTCTCCTGAAGGGTACTCCTGTTGTCTGGAATCCGGAACCTCCTAAGACGGATGAAGCTCCTGCTGCCGCACCTGCTCCCGCTGCAAAGTAGTAGATGAAATTTGGGCGCGCCTTCTCAGTGATGGCGCGCCTTGTTTTTTGAAATCTGTTCGAGTTTGATATGAGTGCAATTCTTGCGCAATATGATGTTGTTGTAATCGGTGGTGGCCATGCTGGTATCGAAGCTACGCACGCCGCCTGGAAAATGGGCGTCAAGACAGCCATGCTTACCATGGATATTGACGCTATTGGACGAATGAGCTGCAATCCCGCTGTAGGTGGTGTTGCTAAAGGCCAGATTGTCCGCGACATCGATGCGCTGGGAGGCCTTATGGGCTTGCTCACGGATAAGGCCGGTATTCAGTTCCGTATGTTGAACATGAGTAAGGGGCCTGCTGTATGGGGCCCTCGAGCCCAGTGCGACATGAAGTATTACAGTGAGGTTGCCAAGGAAGTGATTACAAGCCTTCCTGGCCTGGATGTACTTCAGGGTGAATTGGCCTCTTTTGAACGTATGGAAGATGGACGACTGGAATTGACTTTGCTGGATGGCAAACGTTATATTACCAAGTCTATTGTTATTACGAGTGGAACCTTCCTTGCTTCGAAAATGTTTACCGGTCTGGAATCCAGTATCGGTGGTCGAGTAGGGGAGCCTAGTTCTGATAAACTGTCTGAATGTCTCCAACGTTTTGGAGTGGCGCTGCGTCGCTTGAAGACTGGCACTCCCAGCCGCCTGGACCCTGATTCCATTGATTTCAATGAGTGCGAAGTTCAGCGTGGGGATGATTGCCCTTGGCCTATGAGCGACCGCCATCTGGATAATTCTGTTCCAGGCTTTAATGCGGACTATTTCTGGGGCGACCCTAAGAATCATTTTGTTCGTAACGATTGTGTTTGCTGGATTACCCGAACGAACATCAAGACTCACGATATCCTTCGTAGCGGTTTCAAGGATAGCCCCATGTTCAGCGGTCGTATTCACGGTAAGGGCCCTCGTTACTGCCCCAGTATCGAAGACAAGATTAATCGCTTTGGGGACCGTGATGGTCATCAGCTGTTCCTGGAACCGGAACAGGCCGACATTGGACGCGTGTATATTAACGGATTTAGCTCCAGCCTGCCTGCGGATATCCAGCTGGCCGCTATTCATACCATTCCTGGTTTGACCCGTGCCCGCGTGCTGCAAATCGGTTATGCGGTGGAATATGATTCCGTGGATGCAACCCAGCTTTACCCGACTTTTGAATGCAAGAACGTGCCGGGCCTTTATTTTGCCGGTCAGGTTTGCGGTACCAGTGGTTACGAAGAAGCCGCTGGTCAGGGCCTGATGGCTGGCATTAACGCTGCCCTTAAGGTGAAGGGGGAGGAACCCCTCATTCTTGGACGTTCCGAAAGCTACCTGGGGGTCATGGTGGACGACCTGGTCAATGTCCTTCTGGATGAGCCCTACCGTATGTTCACCAGCCGTGCGGAATACCGTCTGTTCCTCCGTAGTGACAATGCGGATGCCCGCCTGAAGGAGCATGCAAAGCGAATTGGAATGCTTTCTCCTGTGGATTATGATGACTGGATCCGCCGTAAGCAGCTGATGGAAGACCTGAAGGTGCGTCTGTCTAGCGAATCCGCCCTGCCGGAAGAGGCCAACAAGGTTCTTGAAGCTGGGGGCCAGGCGCTTGCAACGGAACGAACCCGCTGGATGAACGTGCTCCGCCGTCCGGGAATTGACCCTGAAGTATTTTTCAAGGTGGCTTTGCCGGATGTGGAAATCTCTCGTCGCGACCAGTGGAACATGTACGCGGAAGAAATTTATGCCGGATTCTTTGACCGTCAGGCCCGCGAAATTGACGACCAGAAGAAGATGGAATCCGTAAAATTGTCCCCGGATTTGGATTATATGGCCATTTCGGCCATCAGTATTGAAAGTCGCCAGCGCTTAAATGCTCAAAAGCCCCTCACTTTGGGCCAGGCAAGCAGAATTCCGGGGGTCCGCCCTGCCGATATTACAGTTTTGGCCCATTGGCTGGAAAATCGAACATAGACAGAGGGTAAATTTTTTATTATCTTTGGCCCGTCAATTAACATTATTACAAGAGGTATATCATGGCAGAAGAAAAAGTTGAAGAAGTTAAGGTTGAAGCTGCAGAAGCTAAGGTAGAAGCAAAGACTGAAGTTAAGGCTGCCGATAAGAAGAAGGCTCCCTTCAAGAAGGGTGGCAAGCGTCCGTTCAATGGTAAGCGTGGTGGCAAGTTCGGTGCTAAGGCTCCGGCTGCTAAGGCTCCCAAGGTGTTCAGCGATTCTCTCGAAGATCGTTTCCCTGCACTCGCTGCAAAGCTGAAGAAGCAGATTGAAGACGGTATCAAGCAGAAGATCAAGGATGCTCAGAACGACCCCAAGGTCGCTGCAGCTTCCAAGAAGTTCGCTGACAAGTAATACCTCTACTTTTGGTTCTTTCCAAGAAAAAAGACCTCCGGTTATAGTCGGAGGTCTTTTTTTATGTAAAAATTTTTGTAACTTTTGAACCAGAAAATTACTAAAGGAGAAATATCATGCGTAAACTTTTCTGTCTTCTCGCTCTGGGTATGAGTCTTTGCCTGATTGCTTGCGGTGGCGGCAATAGCAAGAAGGTGACCCGTCTGGACGCAGGTTCTACTACTGACCTTTCCGGTAAGTGGAATGATACCGACTCCCGTCTCGTTGCCGAAGAAATGATTCCCAGCTGCTTGAACAGCGGCAAGATTTCCAAGGCTATTGCCGAAATGGGCCGTACTCCCACTGTCGTTATTGGCAAGGTGAAGAACAAGAGCCACGAACATATCAGCGTCGAAACCTTCATCAAGGATATGGAACGCGTCCTCATCAATTCTGGCGAAGTGGACTTCGTTGCCGGTGCAACCGAACGTCAGGCTCTCCGTGATGAAGTGATGGATCAGCGTGGCAACGCTACCGAAGAAACCGCTAAGGAACTTGGCATGGAAACTGGCGCAGACTGGATGCTCACTGGCTCCATCAACACCATCGTCGACCAGGAAGGTGGCCAGGCTGTAATCTTCTACCAGGTTGACCTGGAACTCACCGATCTCCAGAGCCACAAGAAGCTGTGGATTGGCGACAAGAAGATCAAGAAGTTCATCTCCAGAGATGCTGCAAAGCTTTAATCGGTTTTCTTGGAGTCATTCTGAGCGTAAGCGAAGAATCTAGGTTCTTAATGAAAGGCGCGGCTTCGGCTGTCGCCTTTTTTTGTTGCTGTTTATAATTTCTACATTTGATACCGTAGAAATTAAACCGCGAGTGATTTAATGATCAGTATTACCAAGCTTTTGATGGATGCTCCTAACTATGGAGACCAACTTCGTTACACCCCCAAGGCTCACGAATCCAAGAACGGTGTTTCTGAAGGCCGTGGCCCGGTAGTGGTATGGAATTGCACCAAGACCTGTAACTTGAAGTGTGTTCACTGCTATGCACGTTCTGAAGCTATCAAGTATCAGAACGAACTTACCCACGAAGAAGGCTTGGCTCTCATTGATCAGCTTGCGGAATTTAACGTTCCCGTGATTCTGTTTAGCGGTGGCGAACCGCTGCTCCGTCCGGATTTCTTTGAATTGGCCAATTATGCTGCCAGTAAGGGAATTCGCCCCACCATTTCTACCAATGGCACCTGCATTACTCCGGATGTGGCTCAGAAACTGAAGGATATGGGCGTTGGCTATGTAGGCATTAGCCTGGATGGGAACGAGTCTACTCACGACAAGTTCCGCGGTAAGGAAGGTGCCTACCAGTTGGCTATTCGCGGTATTCGTAACTGCGTGGCAACTGGACAGAAGGTTGGCCTCCGCTTTACCATCACCAAGGACAATTTCCGCGATCTGAATTCCATTTTCGACCTGATTGAAGCTGAAAATATCGATCGCGCCTGCTTCTACCATCTGGTCTATAGTGGCCGAGGCAGTGGCATTGTGGATCATGACCTGACTCATGAAGAAAGCCGTGAAGTAATGGACCTGATTATTGATCGCGTTCTTGATTTCAAGAAGCGTGGCCTGAACAAGGAAATCCTGACGGTGGATAATCACGCTGATGCAGTGTACCTCTATCAGCGCATGAAACGAGAAGATCCGGAACGCGCCAAGAAGATTCTTGAACTGATTCAGTGTAATGGCGGTAACCGCAGCGGCATGGCTTTTGGTAACATTGATAGCATTGGCAATGTCCATCCGGACCAGTTTACTCAGTACATTACCCTGGGTAACGTTCGTGAACGCAAGTTCGGCGATATCTGGACGGATGAATCCAATCCCATTATGGCTGGCCTCAAGAACCGCAAGCCCCTCCTGAAGGGACGTTGCCCCAAGTGCGCCTTCCTGAATCTCTGCAATGGTAACTTCCGTACCCGTGCAGAAGCTGTTACGGGCGACTTCTGGGAAATGGATCCGGCCTGCTACTTGACTGACGACGAAGTGGTGATTTAGACGAGAGAATGTCGGATTTAGAACAACGTATTCTTGATGTTATCCAAGATGGCTTTCCTGTCGTGGAGCGCCCTTATGCTGCTATTGCGGATTTGCTGAATAGGAGTGCTGCAAGTCTTGCTGATGGATGTCGGCATTTGCGGTGTTGTTCTGAACAGCAGGTTTTTGATGTTGTCGAATCCTTGCGTTCCTCGGGCGTAATCCGTCGCATTGGGGGCGTGTACGACACGAAGCGTCTTGGTCTGGTCAGTCGCCTGTGTGCAGGAAAAGTTCCCGAAAATCGGCTGGACCAGTTTGCCGCTACTGTCATGGAAATTTCCGCTATTACCCACAATTACATTCGCTCTCACGAATACAATGTGTGGTTTACCGTGATTGCGGAAAATGAAACGGCGCTCCAGACCATTATTGAAAATCTCTGCGGGTTGACTGCTTTGCATGACGTCCATTCCATGCCTGCCAGGAAAATGTTCAAGATCAATACCGTGATGACTCGGCAGTCCTGTTCGCAGAAATCTTCAGGAACAAACCCTATGGGTCATGCTGGGGAAACTCAACATCAGCTGCTGACGCATGAAGACAAAATCCGAATTCGTTTGCTGAGCGGCGATATTCCTCATACTCTGACTCCGTTTAAGGATGTGTTCCAGAACGCGAGATTGTGCGAATCAATGTGCTTTGTTGATTTCTTGGATTGTGCTCGTAGGGATATTTCTGAAAAACGCATGCGTCGTTTTGGCGCTGTCCTGCGTCATCAGCAGGCGGGCTTCCCTTACAATGCCATGGTCTGCTTTGATGTAGGGGAAAATGCCTCCGAGGCTGGTGCAAAATTGGCGGCCAACCCTCATGTGTCTCACTGCTACGAACGTCCACCTTTTGAAGGATTTCCCTACAATGTTTACGGGATGTTCCATGCCCAAAGTGAAGATGAATTGTCCAGATTCGTCCAGGAGGCCGCAGAAACGCTTGGAAACCCGAAGTACGCGGTTCTTCATTCCCTGAAGGAATTAAAGAAAACGAGCTACAAGTATTTTGCGGAATAGGCAAAGACGAATTCTCCGGTAGTATTTTCCCGAAGGCTGGCATTAAAAATAGAGAATACAAGTAAAATACCTTAAGGCTATTTTTCTACATTTGGGCCATGCGTAAGATTTACATGGCAGGAATGAATCATAAGGTGGCGGAAATTGCCGTCCGAGAGAAGTTTTACATTCCCATGGATGTGAAAACCGAAGCTCTCAAGAATAATCCTTTTGATGAACTTTTGATTCTTGCCACTTGTAACCGCACGGAAGTTTATGTGGCCTCTGATCGAACTCTGGAACAGGATGAACTGGTCCGCTATGTTTGCGATCTTGCTCATCAGAAGTACGAGGATTTCGTCCAGTTCTTTTATTGTTCTGAAGGGGATGCGGTTGTCCGGCATGTGATGAATGTCTGTGCTGGCCTTGACTCAGTGGCGGTGGGCGAGGATCAGATCCTTCACCAGATTGGCCGCGCTTACGAAACTGCTCATCAGCATGGCACAACGGGAAATAGCCTGAATAAGCTTTTCCAGAGTGCAATCCATACTACAAAACGGATCAAGACGGAAACCAACTTGAGTAAACTCAGTTGCAACATTCCGTTCCTGGCCATGAAACAGGTTCAGAAGACTTTTGACGACCTGGAAAATCGTTCCGTGTACATTGTTGGCCTAGGGGAAATGGGTTCCCTGATGCTCAAGTACGTTCAGGAAAATACCACCAAAATTTTTGCCAGCAGCAGGACGTTCGCCAATGCAGAAAAGTTTGGGGATGTGCTGACTCCAGTTCCTTTTGAAAATCGCTACAGTGTGATGGGTAAGGCGGATGTAATGATTCTTTGCAGTGCCTGCCAGGAACCTATTGTCACGAAAAGTGAATACAAAAAGAATGTCATGCCGACTCAGGTCGGCATCGGCTGTTCCAATAAGCAATTGGAAAGGAATCGACTTGTCATAGATTTAGGCAGTCCGCGAAATGCGGAAGCGTCTATTGGTGAATTGCCGGGCGTCCAGTACGTTTGCGTGGATGACCTGGAAAAGATAGTTTCTGAAAATCGTCGACTTCGCATGATTGAACTGGAAGCCGCCCAGAGGATCCTCCAGGAAGGTATTGAAGAATTCCTGCAATGGTATCGCATGGATGACGTGGCCAAGCAAATCAATATCCATGCAAGTCAGATGGTTTCTACTGCCGAAGAGGAGTGTGAAAAACTTCTCCGCTCCATGCCTGATTTGTCTGCCGAAGATTCTGAACGCATCAGGATGATGTATGTCCGTTTTGCAAAGAAGATGGCCAACGATTATTTGTACAAGGTGAAAGCTGAAAACTCCGCTGAAGATGTAAAAATTTTCCTGGATTGTCTTGATAAAGTCATGCTGACGAAAACCGGCATGACGGGGGTAAAATGAAATTAAGAATCGCAACCCGAAAGAGTGCGCTTGCTCTGGCTCAGACAACCATGGCTGCAGACGAAATCGTTGCGGCTAACGCAGGACTGGCTTACGAACTGGTATCCATGACTACCGAAGGGGACCGCCGTCTGGACAAGTCCCTCGCTAGCTTTGGTGGTAAGGGTGTTTTCATTAAGGAACTGGAAGTCGCTCTTCTTGAGGGCCGTGCCGACATTGCAATTCATAGCCTCAAGGACATGCCTGCAGAGGTGCTGCCGGAATTCAAGCTGGCTGCAGTTCTTAAACGAGAAGACCCGCGAGATGCTTTCCTTGCCCGCGGCGGTGCTGCAGGCGTGAAGTTCATGAATCTGCCTGCAGGTGCAAAAGTAGGTACAGGAAGTGTCCGTCGCGTAGTACAGCTGAAGGCCTTGCGTCCGGATCTGGAATACGTGCCTATCCGCGGAAATATTCAGACCCGTATTTCCAAGCTTTCTGAATTGGATGGCGTTGTTCTTGCTGCCGCAGGCCTTAAACGTATGGGCCTTGAAGATCAGGTAACGGAATATTTTGATACGGACAAGATGCTTCCTGCAAGTGGGCAGGGAATTCTTGCCATCGAGACCCTTGCAGACCATGCAGAAAACTTGCAAGGTCATGCCGACGAATGTCTGCATCAGCTGTCCTATCCCGAAATTCAGGCAATCCTCTCCCGTGTTAACCACATGGAAACCTTTTGCATTGCCGTTGCGGAAATGGCTTTCCTGAAGGCTCTTGATGCAGGCTGTCAGTTCCCAGTGGCAAGTTTTGCCGAGTATGGTCACGGAACCTTGAAAATTCGCGGCATCTATTGGGATGAATCTAGCAAACGTCTTCTTCGGGCGGAAGATTCCGCTCCTTTGGATATTGGTGCTGAATCCGCTTTGCTTTGTGCAAAATCACTAGGCGTGAGTCTTGCTGGGAAAATTAGGAATCAACTTTAAAAAAGAAGACTTCTACATTGGGATTTGAAATTTCCACAGATATTCCATTTATTTCTAAATTTGGAATGATGAATGGAAAAGTTTATTTGATTGGTGCGGGTCCTGGTGATCCGGGATTGTTCACCCTGAAAGGGAAGTCTATTTTGGAGGCGGCCGATGTGGTCGTCTATGATCGACTTGTTTCCCCCTCGATTCTGGCTTTTTGCAATGAAAAGGCTAAAATGGTGGATGTGGGCAAGATGCCTACACATCATAAGGTGAAACAGTCCGAAATCAATAAACTGCTGGTGAAGTTCGCCCAGGAAATGCCTGGGGCAACCATTGCTCGCCTAAAGGGCGGAGATCCCTTTGTTTTTGGAAGAGGCGGTGAAGAAGGCCTTGAACTGGTCGAGGCTGGAATTGAATTTGAAGTGGTTCCTGGCATTACATCAGCCATTTCCGTTCCTGCCTATGCAGGTATTCCTGTAAGCCATCGTGGAATTGCAACGAGCTTTCATATTATCACAGGCCATGAACGAGAAGATGGTGAGGCCGGTGGCCTTGATTTTGACGCGCTAGCCAAGTGCCCGGGTACTTTGATTTTCCTTATGGGCATTTCCAATATGGAAACGATTTCCCGACGCTTGATCGAATGCGGTAAGGATCCTAAGACACCTTTGGCTTTTATTGAAAAGGGAACCACTCCTTATCAGCGTACAGTGACCTGCACTTTGGAAACGGCAGGGGAGACTATTGTCCGTGAAAATGTGACCGCTCCTGCTATTACCATTATGGGCGGTGTGGTGGAACTGGGTAATACACTTGCCTGGCGAAAGAAAATGCCGCTCTCCGGTAAGCGTCTTGTGGTGACCCGCGCTGCAAAACAGTCTAGCGGAATCACTGCTCGATTGACCGCTCTCGGTGCCGAAGTCATTGAAACACCTATGATCGAGACTCGTGGGGTTGAACCTCGCGTTGGTTCTTTGGACGGGAATGTTGCAGATTTTGCGGACCTTGCAAACTTTGATGTCCTCGCATTCACAAGTACGAATGGCGTAGAAAGTTTCTTCGAATCTTTGTTCAAGGCGGGCTTGGATATTCGTGTCCTTGCGGGTAAGAAAATTGCTTCTGTGGGTAAGATCACCGAAAAGAAACTGCAGGAACGAGGCATCCGTTGCGATTATGTTCCTGAGGATCATACGGGCGAAGGGCTGGGCAAACTGCTTGCTTCGATGTGTGCTTCCGTCCCGTGTCATTCTGAGCTATACGAAACTAAGAACTTTAGTTCTCAAGTTGAGTTATGCCCTTTGGGTAGAAGCACGAAGTGCGAAGTCGAAGAATCTAGCATTGACGAGTCCCGCATTCTCCTGTTGCAGGGCAACCTGGCAGACGACACTCTGACGACTCTTCTCCCGAAGGCTATCCGCTGGGTGGTTTATGAAACCCTTCCGGTAACTGAAATGCCTGACTGGAAACGTGAAGCGGTCGCTACTGCAGACGCTGTGGTATTTGCAAGCTCCAGCGCCGTGGAGAATTTTGTGAAGTTGCTACCTCAAAGCACCGAAGGTGTGATCTCAATCCCCAGCGCGCAAAGCCCTCGCTTAGCGTTCTCCATCGGTCGCATGACTACCGCCACAGCAAAGAAGTATGGCTTTGAAGTGGTTGAAAGCGAAGAAACCACCATGGATTCCTTGGTGAAGAAAGTTGTAGAATATGAAAGTTGTCCTGATCATCGCGCATAACTGCATCCGTCCGGGCGCTTACCGCGGTTTCGAAACCGTATTGGATCGTCTCCGTCACGATATGCCTGATGCTCGCATCGCAAGCACCAGCCTTGTGGATTTGGACAACGACCTTCGTGCCCTTTTGCGTGAGGATGTGGAGTCGGTGACGCTGTTGCCCTACTTGCTATTGAATGGACAACATTCCAAAGGGGATATTCCCGCAATTGTTGCTAACGCCCAGAAGGATTTCCCTCAAATTCCAATGACGCTTTTGCCGCCTCTTGGTGAATGGGATGGCTTTGCGGATATGGTTGTGAAGCAGGTCTGTAAGGTGAATGAATCTCCTTTCTCCTCAAAGGCCCGAAGCTCCGACCTCAAGCCACAAAGCGTCACGAAATCATCCCTCTTCGCCATCGAAGTGAATCTGGAAGGCAAGAATGTTCTTGTGGTTGGTGGGGGCCGTATTGCCCTTCGTAAGGTGAAGACTTTGATTCCTGCAGGAGCCCGCATTACTGTTGTTGCGCCTCAGTTTGATCCTGAGTTTCACATCCTTGCGTCGGAACTTTCCGATCCCGATAAAATCGTCAATCATCAATTGGCGATCGTCAATTTGGTCGAGCGTCCCTACGAATCTTTGGACCTTCGTGGAGTTTCCATGGTGTTTATCTGTACGGACCAGCCTGTGGTAAATGCTCAGGTCAGCAACGATGCCCGTGCCCGACGCATTATGGTGAATAATGCCTGCGATTATCTGGACGGTGATTTTATTGTTCCCGCAAGAATGGACTTCGGTGAAAATATTACCGTCACCGTTTCTACCCGTGGCCGCGCCCCCAGTCTTGCAAAGAAATTAAAACAGAAAATCCAAACGGATTGGGCTGAAGACCTAGTTCTACTAGAAAAGTCTTTTACAAGTCAAGTTGATGATAATCAGCAACCTCAAAGCGGCAACGCCGCGTCCTCACCCCTCAAAGCGCCGTAGGTGCGCCCTCAAACTTAAATTATGATTATACGTCCTCGTCGTTTACGCCAAAATGAAGTCATCCGCAATATGATTGCGGAAACCGCAGTGAATCCCGCTTCCCTCATTTACCCCATGTTCGTGGTTGAGGGGGAAGGTGTTAAGGAAGAAATTCCTTCCATGCCTAACCAGTTCCGCTTTTCCATTGACGAACTGCTGAAGGAAATGGAATCTTTTGGTCCTCTCGGCCTTAAGTCAGTATTGCTGTTCGGTATTCCCGACCATAAAGATGAAATGGCTACGGAAGCCTACGATGAAGATGGTATTGTCCAGCGAGCAATCCGCGCTATCAAGGCTAAGTTTCCGGAAATCTACGTGGTGACCGATGTTTGCCTTTGCGAATACATGAGCCACGGTCACTGCGGCATCATCAAGAATAATGATGTGGATAACGACCCGACCTTGGAACTTCTTGCAAAGACTGCGGTCTCTCAGGCTGCCGCCGGTGCGGACATGGTGGCTCCCAGCGACATGATGGATGGTCATATTACTGCCATCCGTGAAGCTTTGGACGAAGCGGGCTATACCAACACTCCCATCATGGGTTATAGCGCCAAGTTCGCCAGCGCCTACTACGGACCTTTCCGTGATGCCGCCGATTCCGCACCCCATTTCGGCAATCGCAAGACTTACCAGATGGATGTCCGCAACGGTCGTGAAGCCCTTCACGAAGTGGAATTGGATTTGGAAGAAGGTGCCGATATTGTGATGGTGAAGCCGGGCCTCGCTTTCCTCGATGTACTCCGCCAGACTGCTGAAGTCAGTAACGTTCCTGTTGCCGTCTACAACGTCAGTGGTGAATACTCCATGGTGAAGGCTGCCGCCAAGATGGGCTGGATTGATGAAGATGCCATCATTCGCGAAAACCTCATCGCTTTCAAGCGTGCCGGTGCTGACATCATCATTACCTATCACGCCAAGGATGCCCTGGAAAAAGGCCTGCTGAAGTAAGTTGGACAATTGCCTATTTGTCGCTGCGTTCTCGAGGATGGAACGACTTGTGTTCCTGCTTGATAAATTCTTTATCTACGTGAGTGTAAATTTGGGTCGTGCTAATATCGGCATGGCCTAACAATTCCTGGAGCACTCGCAGATCCATTCCCGCTTCCAGACAATGAGTGGCAAAACTGTGCCTAAAGGTGTGTGGCGAAACTTGCTTGGTCAGGTGAAGCGTGTGCTGTTGAACTATTTTCCAGGCGCCCATACGGCTCATGGGATTCCCTCGGGAATTCAGGATGACATTGTCGGTGGAAGGATGGGTGAGGGGGCGTCCGACTTCGATCCATTCCTTCAGGTTTTCCTTGGCCTTGGAACCTAGCGGGATTAAACGTTGCTTATTTCCTTTGCCGATGGGGGTGAGCCATTCGTTATCCAAGTCCAATTGAGCCAGCTTGATGTTCAATGTTTCTGAAATGCGAAGGCCGGCACTGTACATCAATTCAAATAGGGCAGTGTCCCGCAAGGGATTCTTTCCCTGGGCTGCGCTTTCAAATACGCTATCAACTTCTTCACGAGTCAAGTATTGCGGTAGGTAATGGCCGAGTCGGGGCGTTGCCAGCATGGATTCTGTGCTGAAGTCGTACTCGCCCTGGTTCTGCATGTATTTCAAAAAACCGCGGAGGCTGGAAAAATGACGGGCAACGCTTGTGGCTGCATATACCTCCTGATCTCCGTCTCGGCTTTTGGATGTATTGTCCTGCCCTTTAACCTTGTTAGCCATGGTAGTGAGGAACAGGTCCAGTTTTTCCGGAGTTAGATCTTTTAGGTCGATGGCAGATTCGTCCAGCCATGTAACAAAATGTCTCAGGTCCTCCTGATAGCTCTGGATGGTCATGGGCGAAAGGTTTCGCTCTACTCCCAGATAAGCCAGAAAGGCGTCAAGGCGGTTGGAATTCTTGCTCATGTCAAAAAAAATAACTTTTTTTACCGAAATCCCTTGCCAAGGTCCTGGAATAATTCTAATATTGTGCCCGTCGATGAGACAAAGCGACAATGGATGATTAGCTCAGTTGGTAGAGCAGCTGACTCTTAATCAGCGGGTCGCAGGTTCGACCCCTGCATCATCCACTAAGCTCTCGAAAGGGAGCGTAAAAGCGACAGACAAAGATAAGCGCTCTCGAAAGGGAAACGAACTTTGAAACTTCGACTTTTATTTTTGCGATCGTTACCAACAATGGATGATTAGCTCAGTTGGTAGAGCAGCTGACTCTTAATCAGCGGGTCGCAGGTTCGACCCCTGCATCATCCACTAAAAAGATCACTCGAAAGGGTGGTCTTTTTTGTTGTATGTTCTATTTGGTATGTTTTCTTGCAAGAAGGCTTGTTTTGACTCATAAAAAATTAGAGTTTAATGATGATGCATTATCAATGGGTTTGTTTTGTCCTATCCATTGATGAAATTGTAAGAAAAAACTATCTTTTTATGACGATAGAGTTAAACTTTTAACAAGTTGGTTGCACTCAATGAAAATTGTATTGCCTGTTGCTGGTAACGGATTGCGACTCCGTCCTTATACGGAGAATGTTCCGAAATGCTTGCTTCCCGTTGCCGGAAAGACGATTTTGGATTGGATCGTAGAGGATTCCCTTTTTCTGAAGCCTGCTGAAACTGTTTTTATTACAGGTTACAAGGCTGATGTCGTTGATGATTTTTTGAAGAATCGCACAGAATGGGGAAATACTCGTACGGTGCTGCAGGCTAATCCTCAAGGGTTGGGTGAAGCAATTAGTCTTGCCCTTCCGTACGTTGAAGACGATGAACCGCTTTTGATTATTTTGGGTGATACCCTTTTCGAAGCTGATCTTACTGTGCTGGAGCATGCTCAGGACAATATTCTGTACACCTACAAGGTGGACGATCCTCGTCGCTTCGGTGTCGCTGTAACCGATAAGGACGGTCGCATTGAACGCCTGGTGGAAAAACCTCAGGAATTTGTCTCCGACGAGGCTATTGTTGGTATTTATTACATCAAGGATACCAAGGTTCTAAAGGAATCCCTGAAGTACCTTATGGACAATAATATCCGTACCAAGAACGAATTCCAGCTGACGGACGCCCTGGAAATGATGATTCAGAAGGGTTGCTCCTTCCGTACCGCTCCTGTTGCTAAGTGGCTGGATTGCGGTCTTGCAGAAACCTTGCTGGAAACTAACGCAATCGTTTTGAATCGTAATGACAATTCTGCGGAAGCAGACTTTGAGGGTTGTGAAATCATCGCTCCTTGCTATATTGGCAGGGATGTCCGTATGGTCAACTGCAAGATTGGTCCTAACGTGTCTATCGGTGATGGCTGCTTTATCGAGAACAGTTCCTTGCAGGATGTTGTCGTCTGGGACGGCGTAAAGATTTCGGACAAGCAGTTGGATAACATCATTATCCACGAGTAAAATTGGGTGAGTTAAGGCGGTTTCGCCTTAATGCATATAGAGACGGCTCCCTTTAGGGAGCCGTTCTTATATCGTTTTATACAGGGAATTACTGAACGTCCAGCTGGACCTTGTAGGCCGGCTTGCCTTTGTAGTTCACCAGGTCCTTGCGAGGTGCGGTAATGACCTGCAGGTTTTTCTTGGTTACGCCCTTCTGCTGCTGGAGAACCTTCAGCATTTCCTGGTTGCGCTTGTCTGCCATAGCGAGGATTTCCTTTTCCAGGGCGGTGCGGTTCAGATCCTTGGAGTGAACCTGGGCGTATGCAACGAAGAGGCTGTCCTTGTCTTCAATGGCGATGATTTCTCGTTCATCCAGTTCATTAAGCGTCGACTTGCCGGTCTTTTCCCTGTAGAAATCTGTCTTCAGCTTGCGGGTGCGGAAGGCATCAACAGTCTTCTTCAAGTTGAAACTCTGAACGAAGGTCATCTTCAGTTTGGGATCGGCCGTGACGGACTGGACCATCTTGCCCGCCTTGTCGAACTGTTCGCTTTCGAAGCTTACGTTCATGGGGTCGATAAGCACTTCGTCATTCTTACCTGTGTTGATTCCAAGTGCCCCTGCGCCGGAATTTGCCAAATTGCCCACCAGCTTGAGGGGTGAAACAGCAACCTTGATCAGCAGGTTCATGACTGTTTTCCAGATAATTTTGCCGTAGGAAAATTCCGGATCCTGGAGGTTTCCCTTTACAGGAACATCGAACTGAATTTTGTCATCCTTATCCTTCAGGATGTACAGCCCGATCTTCATGGGAACGGTAAATTCCGGATCCGTGTTGGGGTCCTTGTCGCCTACGTCGATGTTGTAGATGTCGATGGTGTTCTTGCTGTCAATTTCGTACTTGTTGATCTTGTTGTCGCTTGCGAAAGCAAGAGTGCCTGCACTGATGGGATAGCCTGTAAAGTGATGACTATAGGGGGTAAAGTGCTTCAGGGCCAGGTTCTTGACACTGATGTAGGCGTCCATGGTGCTCATGTCGGAAATGGCACCCTTGTACTTGACGCTTACGCTGCCTCCATCAGGGAAGGAAGCGTTCACGTTGACGGAACAGGGGGTGTCGAAATTGATATTGTTTCCGGAAACAGTAATGTTGCTGACATTGAAGGAGAACGGTGTCTTGAGGGTTGCGTCATTAGCGGTGAAGTTGGTGTTCTTGACCAGCAATTTGTTCAGCATGAACTTTAACGGTTTGGCGGCTTCAGTGGGTTTCTCTTCTTCTGCCTTTGCTGCGGCTTGGGCGGTAATTGCCGCTGCGGAAGGATCTGTCGGGGCGTCGGCAACAGTGACTGAATCGGTCATGTCCACAGCTGTGCTGGCGGAATCGTTTTCAGAAGCTGCGTTGGAGTTGCTCTTGAGAAGAACGTCGAAATTGGTCCCTTTCTTGAACATGTCGAAATGGGCGTTAACACCGTCTACAACTACGGAATCCACTCGAATGTCCATGTCGTTGATGTTTGCCTTGGCAATGCCTACATCAAGTCGGTTCAGACTGATTGACTTGCCGGAAGTTTCCGTAAGGATGATATTGTCCAGGGAAATATGTCCCTTTACATCGGAGTTGATGGGCTCATTGACATTGCCGGTTACGTCCAGGTCTACATCCAGGTTTCCTCCAAAATCCTTATAGGTGAGGAAATCCTTCATGTAGGGCTTTGCGCAGGCCAGACTGAACTTGTGGAGGCCTACAGCTACGTTGAAGTTGGATGTTTCCATATTGAACAGAAACTTGACATTCAAGTCTCCACCGTCGGCAAACTTGAGGGTGAGTCCAATGTCCGTATCCTGGTTGCTGAAGTGGATGGCGGGAATCAGCAGGGAGAAATCCACCAACTTAAATTTGGAACCCACCTTCTGGTCCTTGTAGATAATATTGCTCTTTTCGATGGCGATGTTATCGATGGCGAGGCTCAATCCGTGAAGTGCTTCGGAAACGCTATTGCTAATGTTGATGGTATCCGACTTGGCGGAATCTGTCTGGACTGCTGCAATAGTATCGATGACGGGTGCGGATTCGGTGACATTGGAGTCTGCTGCAGTTGTATCTGTTGCGGCGACTTTCTGGAGAATGTCGCTGAAGTTGAACTGGTCTCCATTCTGAATAACCTGGGCGTAAAGTCCTTTCAGGTAGATTTCGCTGACGCAGATTTCCTTGGAAAGGAGATGAGAGGGATCCAGATTGATCCTGAATTCCTCAAAGCCTACAAAAGGAGTCTTGCCGTCCTGTTCAAAAACGGTCAGAGAATCAATGGACAATGTGAAGGAGCTGAGACTCAGGCTGATATCGCTGATTTTTACATTACGTCCAATGAGCTCCTGGGAATGTTCCTCGATATAGCTTCTAACGAAGGAGGGCGCTACCTTTATGGCGCTGAACAGGATGACTACAAGAATTCCTAGGATGATCAGGAACTTGTAACGTTTCTTGAGGGACCAAAACAGCTTAAACGGATTGTACTTCATACTTGCTAAAATAGAAATGTTTTAGTTTTCGTTAATCACGTCCAGGAAATCCTTGCCGTATTTGCTGAGCTTCATTTGACCAATTCCCGGCACCTCGGCAAGTTCCGTAAGGCATGTGGGGCGCCTGTGGACGATTTCCAGCAACACTTTATCGCTGAAAATCACATAGGGCGGAACGCCGGCCTTGTCCGCCAAATTCCTGCGGTGTATGCGCATTGCTTCGAATAGGGTTGCATCGCTGCCTTCCAGTTCTTCCTTTGCGCTGAGGCGAACGTGTGTGGGTTCGCTTGCTGATTTCCCGAAGGATTTCTTACCGGTGGATTTTTCCTTCGGGGCGACCATTTCGTCTGTTACCAGGGCCAGCTCGATCTTCTTTTCACCAAAGAGAACCTGTTTTCCAAATTCTGTAATTCGCAAAGTTTTCTGATCGGTATAGCTCATGGTGAGGCATCCCAGGTGAATCATTTGCTGAATGTAGGCTCTCCATTTTTCGGCGGGCGTTCCACTGCCCACCCCAAAGGTTTTCAGCTGGTCGTATCCTCTAGTGATGATATCGAAACGTTTAGAACCCCGCAGGATGTCTATGATCATGGCGGCATTTTCCTGCTCGTGGGTTCGGGCGATGGCGCTCAACGCCTTTTGTGCCAGGATGGTGCCGTCAAAACGTCTGGGAGGATGGCGGCAGATATCGCAATTTCCGCAATTGTCTTCCTTGATTTCGCCAAAATATCCCAGCAGGATTCGTCTTCTGCAGATGAGACTTGTAGAATAATGCTGGATTCGGGCCAACTTTTCCAATTGGAGGTTGCGTTGGGCTGCATCCGGGCAATCCTGGGCGAATTTCGCCAACTGGACAACATCCCCGTCTGAATAAAATAATAGGGTGTCCGCCGGCAATCCGTCGCGACCTGCTCGACCAATTTCCTGGTAGTAGCCTTCCATATTTTTCGGGGTGTTATAGTGAATCACGTAACGAATATTACTTTTGTCGATCCCCATGCCGAAGGCGATGGTGGCACAAATCACTCGGGTGCGGTCAAAGAGGAAATTGTCCTGGACTCGAGCTCTTTCTTCGGGACTCATCCCTGCATGATAGGCTTCCGCATGAATCCCCTCCTTTGCCAGTTCGTCTGCAACGGTTTCCGTCGACTTTCGGGATAGGCAGTAGATGATGCCAGCCTCATTTCGACGATCGTTAATAAAGTCCACGATCTCGCCTAACTTACTCTTTTTCGTATAGTTGGCCTTTACCGTCAGGGATAAATTCTTGCGGTCGAAACTATCCTGGATCAGGTTTTCCTGGGGTATGGAAAGCTGTTGCAGGATGTCCTCTCGGGTAATCGCATCCGCGGTTGCCGTCAGGGCGAGCATGGGTACGCCGGGAAAATTTTCCCGCAGTTTAAAAAGCTGGGTGTATTCCGGACGGAAATCGTGCCCCCACTGGGAAATACAGTGGGCTTCGTCAATCGCGAACATGGAAACGTTGCCCTGTGGCAACAGATGGTCCATTTCAAAAGTCAGGCGTTCCGGCGAGATGTACAACAGCTTGAGTTCGTCCCTGCAAAATGCCTTGCGGATTTCTGCGGCTTCTTCCGTGGAGAGGCCGCTATTCAGTGCCGCTGCCGCAATTCCGTTTTCCTTCAGGGAGTCTACCTGATCTTTCATCAGGGCGATTAGGGGCGAAACTACCACGGTGCACCCGTCAAATACGAGCGCAGGAATCTGGTAGCAGATGGATTTGCCTCCGCCGGTGGGCATTAAGGCTAGAGTATCTTTTTTGTCTAAAACTTGCAGAATGACTTCTTTCTGCTTCGGGCGAAAATCGTTAAACCCGAAATATTCTTTCAGTTTCTTTAGGGCGACATCGTACAATTCGTTCATATTTTAAATATAGCAAAAGTGAACGAATGTGCAGGTATGTCTAGGTGGGTTTTCCTAAAAATAGACGCTTTTTCACGTTACTATACGGTTTGTTTTCTTTTGTAAACATTTGCCGTACGTTGCGTAAGACCGGCTACTAAATCTAGTGCGGTGACGAGGACACCGTTTACGTATGGAATGGAACCGACGGTGCTGATGGTAAGGATGGTGTTGACGGTAAGGATGGAGCTGATGGAAAAGATGGCGTCGATGGAAAGGATTTATCTTCCTGTACGCTTGTTTCCAGCACTGAAGTCAACGGCTTTGATGTTCTCTGTGATAATCAGTTTATTGGCTACTTGCTCAATGGCGAAAACGGCAAGGATGGTGCTCCTGGTAAGGAAGGTCAGGATTTTATGCCCTCCAGCTCTAGCTCCAGCGTTGTAGAACTTTCTGAAGCATGTAAGACTTTGCGCGCTACAAAGAATGAATTCGTTCCTTTGGAAAACGTATTTGATTGCGTGCTTCCTAATGAAAAAGTTGTGTTTGTATCGAGAGATTAATCTTAAGGCCTATGAATGTGACAATAATTGGGGACAGTGTGTGTTCCAACATTGGCCCAACTATCTTTCTGGTGCCGCCATTATTGTTAATGAAAATGATGAAAGGGTTTTTGTTCCTGTACGTGGCCTAGAAACAGGATATTTGGGCTTCCATTGTCCCAATAACAGCGATTATAATGGACTTTATAGTTGCAAAAAATGGGAAAAAGACGTTGGATGGTAAGGCGATAGAATGCCTTGCCGACTTTGAACTAATTAAAAGACCTGGGACAAAGTCCTGGGTCTTTATTTTTTTTGCGTCCTATTTTATTGTTCAAAAGTTTGCTTTGATGCCATCGTGCAAATACAGTCAATAAACTGCACTTTCATAGTCATACAAATAGGCTTGACAGAGCCATTTCTAGGCGGATTTCTTTTCTCGGGTAAGGATCAGTGTGATGATTTCCAGGACTAGGAAACTTCCGCTAATAACGAGAACCGCATTTCTAAAGTCTGCGGTAGGGACAAATGCGTTCAGAGCTACAAAGGCCACCGGGCATATAACTGCGAACTTGAATCGTCTTTTAATGAAAAGAACATACAGGATTAATGCCAGTATGGCTGCTGTAAAGAATAGAATGGAAGATTCCATGGGGATCGCTTCCAGAGTATCCTCCAGGGCAATGAACAGCAGGCCGATCTGTTGTACCAGCAACGCAAGAATTGCAAGGCCGATACCGACGATTCGCAGAATATGGATATTCTCGTTTTTTAGGCTGATAAAGAAGTTCTGGATGGCGCCGCCTGCCTTCTGGGATTGTCCCGTAACGGAAAGTTCCAGGAAAATGGTGGGGAGGGAAAGGATTGCTGAAAAGTTGGCGCAACCCTTGGCGATGTCTGCTCCCATGCCATACCAGGAAAGATGCTGGGTAGTGTAGAATAGGGAGGCGAATGCTACAATGGGGATGAACAGGGCAGGAATCCAGGTGAATCCCTTGCACTTGTAAGCACGAATCAGGTAGACCAGGGAGAATGCCAGGGCTGCCAGGGTGATAAGAATCGCTTCGTAGTTGAAGGTGGCGCTAATATGTTCCAAACCTTTACCGAAATCATAATCGTGACCGCTGGTCCATCCGTTAATTACCGTAAAGGCCGTTGCAGCGATGTTCAATACCAAGGTAAAGATGATGAACACCATGGCGAAAACTCGCAGCGGGTGCATCTTCTTGCTGTTCTCGCGGATTGCTTCCTTGGAGGAAAAGTCCTTGAGAACATTGACCGTTTCATTCTTGATTTGATTCAGTGCCATGGGGTAAGCCTGTTAAGTTTTCTCGGTGCACTAATATACTATTTTTTATGCTATGAAATCCAATGATTCAGAAGTGTTGAACGTTCTTATTCTTGCTGCCGGCCTTGGTACACGCCTGCGTCCCTTGACCAGCGATGTTCCCAAGCCTCTTGTACCTGTGGTGGACAAGAGTATCTTGGAACAGCAGGCAATTAAGGCCCGCGCCATTGGCAACGTTCGTCTCCACGCCAATGCCCATTACCTTGCGGACCAGATTGTGGCCGAAGGGGGGCGCCTGGGTTTTGAAAAGGTTTGGGTTGAACCTGAAATTTTGGGAACTGCCGGCCCCCTTAAGAGAATTTATAATGAAGGTTACCGCGGTGGATTGTTGATCATGAATGGCGACGCTTATTGCGGTTTTGACCTGAAGGCTTTCGTAGAAAATGCAAAGGCCGCATTTGCTGCTGGTGCGCAGAATGGTGCTGCCCCGGGTGTGGCTTTGCTTGCCGTTGATTTCCCCAAGGTGAATACTTTCCGCGTAGGGAAGGATGGTCGCCTGAACGGTGTAGCTGGTCGCTTTGGTTTGGATGAAGGCCGTGCTGCCACATTCTCCGGCGTATCTTATTACAGCGATGAAGCGTTGGCTCGCATCAAGGATGGCGAGTTCGATATTCGTGAATTCTGGAAGCAGGAAATTGCCGCGGGCCGCCCGCCCTATGTGGACATGAGCCAGCTGAATGCCACCTGGATTGACATGGGCTCTCCGGAAGGCTTGTGGGATGCTACCGCAGCCCGCCTTAAGGAACTTGGAGTGGACTGCTGGGATAGTGCCGCCTTGACGGTGGACGCCGCGAAACGCTCCATCGTGTTCGCTGGCGCCGAAGTGGGCGAGGGCGAAAACATTGAAAACGGAATCCGCGGTAAGGATTTCTGCTGGAAGATTTAGGCTGACGTCATTCTGAGCGAACACACTGTGTCATCCTGAGGAGCAAACACTGTGTCATCCTGAGGAGCGAAGCGACGAAGGATCTAGAACGTTTTGAATTAAAGGAAGAATATGAGAAAATTTAGAGTCGTTTTAGTAGAACCGGAACACCCTCACAACGTAGGCTTTGTTGCCCGCGCCATGCATTGCTACGCCCTGGATGAACTGTACATCGTTTACCCCAAGCGTAACAAGGTTATTGAAAATTCCTACCACACTGCAGCCAACAGCCACGACATTCTGGACAAGGCTACTATCGTCCATACCTTCCAGGAAGCCATCGGCGACTGCTCCTGCGCAGTAGCTTTCAGCCGCCGTATTTTCGGCAGCGCCATCAAGCATTGCATGGTTCAGGATCTTTCTGAAATGTTGCCGGAAGATGGCACCATCGCTTTGGTGTTCGGTCGTGAATCCTGCGGCCTTGCTCTTGAAGAAGTGAACGCTTGCACCTACCAGTGCGAAATTCCGGTGCCGGGCTTGATGAGCTTGAACCTGGGTCAGGCTGTTTCCATTTCCCTTTATGAACTGTGCCGTTCTGGCGCCTTGGCAAATGGTGAAGGCCGCGCCAAGCGCGGTTCCAAGGGGGCCTGCGAAACCCAGCCCGCCACCATCGATCAGATCAACGGCTTCAAGAAATTCCTGGACCGCTATTTGACCGGTCAGTATCACGACCAGGCCTGGCGCGACAACTTCCTGAATACCTTGCTCCAGCGACTGCACCCCACCCGCAACGAATTGAGCGCCTTGTTTGGCTTGCTCCGTAACGTGGCGGGTAAGCCCGCCCGCCTGGAACAGGCTGAAGACCGTGCCGCAAAGGCTGCTGCCGCAAAAGCCGCAGAAGCAGCCTCCGTTGAAAATTCGGAATCTGCGGATAAGTAAAAACACGTCATTCTGAACGAAGTGAAGAATCCAAGGGAAAACATGGCTTCCAAAAAAATCACTATTCAATATCTTGACGACTCCATTCCTCGTTTGGAATACATCGGCGGAAAGTCCGACTGGGTCGACCTGAGTGCGGCAGAAACCGTGACCCTGAGGAAGGGCGAGTTCAAACTGATTCACCTGGGCGTTGCCATGAAGTTGCCCGAAGGCTACGAGGCGCACCTTGCACCCCGCAGTTCCACCTTCAAGAACTTCAAGATCCTGCAGACCAATTCCGTAGGCGTGGTGGATTCCAGCTACTGCGGCAAGGGCGACTGGTGGAAAATGCCGGTCTACGCCACCGAAGATACGACCATCGAAAAAGGTTCCCGTATCGCACAGTTCCGCATTATGGAAATCCAGCCTACGCTGGAATTTGAAGAAGGCGAGTTAGCCGACAAGGATCGCGGTGGCTTCGGCAGCACCGGGGTGAAATAGATTTGCAGCACCAGGCTGAAGTAATCTAGCGAAAACCAAAAACTCCCCGAAAACAGTAAAAATATGGTTTACAAAAAATGTAAAACAAAAAGTGTAAAAAGGCTAATTTTTACATAAAATGTAAAGAAATTGACTAAAAACGGCTGTTTTTGTCTAAAAATTGACAAAAAACTTGTAGCTTTGTTTTTCACTCTTTGTTATTTTTCAAGCGCAAAAATTGAAAAATCACTAAAAAGCCCCTTATAAGGACAATTATTATGGCAAAGATTGCTATTCTCGGTTATGGTAACTTGGGCCGCGGCATTGAATGCGCAGTCAAGAAGACCAAGGACATGGAACTGGTTGCAGTGTTCACTCGTCGTGATCCGGCTACTGTCAAGATTCAGACCCCGAACATTCCCGTTCTCAACGTCTCTGAAATTGAAAAGTGGGCCGACAAGATCGACATGCTGGTGATCTGCGGCGGTAGCGCTACCGATCTTCCCAAGATGACTCCGGAAATGGCTGCAAAGTTCAACGTGATCGATACTTTCGACACCCACGCAAACATTCCGACCCACTTCGCAAACGTTGACGCCGCTGCTAAGGCTGCAGGCAAGATCGCCATGATCTCCGTTGGTTGGGATCCGGGTATGTTCTCCCTGAACCGCGTCTATGCAAACGCAATCCTTCCGGATGGCAAGGACTATACCTTCTGGGGCAAGGGCGTTTCTCAGGGTCACTCCGACGCTGTCCGCCGCATCAAGGGCGTGAAGAATGCTAAGCAGTACACCTGCCCGGTTCCGGAAGCTCTGGACGCTGTCCGTAGCGGTTCCATGCCTGAACTGACCACTCGTCAGAAGCACACCCGCCTCTGCTACGTGGTTCTTGAAGAAGGCGCAGATGCAGCCTACGTCGAAAACGAAATCAAGACCATGAAGAACTACTTCGATGAATACGACACCACCGTCAACTTCATCAGCGAAGAAGAATTCAACAAGAATCACAGCGGTCTCGCTCACGGTGGTTTCGTGATCCGTACCGGCAAGACCGGCATGAACAACGAACACACTCACGTAATCGAATACAGCCTGAAGTTGGACTCCAATCCGGAATTCACTACTGCTGCTGTGATAGCATTTGCCCGTGCAGCTCTCCGCATGAAGGCTGAAGGCAAGACCGGTTGCTTCACCGTTCTCGATGTGCCTCCTGCATACCTGAGCGAACAGAGCGGCGAAGAACTCCGCGCACACTTGCTGTAACCGCGCGATCTTTGAAAGAAATTTCAAAAAAAGACCTCGGTTTTATCCGAGGCCTTTTCTGTAATAGCAAACATAATAAAGAATGATGAATTTATATCGTAAAGCCATTGATTCCCTAGATTGGGGTACTCAGCCCGCCATTGTCATAGGCCATAAAGCTCCCGATGGGGATTCTGTTATGTCTGCTTTGGCCTATGCATATTTGATGCGGCAGTTAGGTCATGATGCCGTTGCTTTCATGGCGGGGAGGGCTAATAATGAAACTCTGTTTGCTGCAAAGGCTTTTTGTATTGAATTGCCTCGGGTTTTGACAGATGAGTCTGCGTTGAAAGATCTGAATTCTGTCCGAATGATCCTTATGGACCATAGCGATTATGCTCAGTCGGTTGAACTGACTCGGAAATGCCGTATTTTGCAGGTGATTGACCATCATGGTATTGGTGATATTTGCGAATCTAAACTTATTTACGGTAAATATATGCCAGTTGGCTCTACCTGTAGCATCGTTTATTCCAGTTTTAAGGAATTGGATGTGGAAATAACGCCTGATGTGGCTAAAATTCTCCTTGCGGGATTGCTATCGGATACCTTGAATTTGGTAAAGGTGACAACGACGGATGTGGACCGCTTGATTTACAAGGAACTTTTGGAAATCCTTGCTTCCGTTTGGAATGTGGATGCATTTGCTGCCCAGGAAAAAGCCAATGGGATTTATCAGGGAATGGTGGAGGCGGCTCACGATTTCAGTTCCATGACTGACGAAGAAATATTTAATTCCGATGCAAAGGATTATGACTGGAATGGAGTGAAGTTCCGTTTGGGAAGTCTTGACTGGAAAGATTCTGCGTCTATAGACCAATTTGCTGATAGAATGTTGCAGGTAATGCCTTCCATTATGGAAAATGCCGGAGCCCAAATGATTTTCTGTCGAATAGGTTTTGAAGAAAAGACTTGCATGGCTTATTATGGTTCCGACGAATCTGTTGTGGATATTGCAGAAAAGGCGTTTGGAAAATCCAAATGCCCAGGAAAAATTTTCAGCGATCGAAGATTAAGCCGCAAGTTGGATGTCATTCCCATGCTGGCGAAGGTTCTTAAACCTTAGTTATCGTCCGGGAATACTCTTAGGTAGGGGTCGTTCATTGCTGTGGCTGGTAATACGGTTGTATTGCCTTCGTTGTCGGTAATGATTGCGAGGCCAGTCAGGTAGTTAATCCAATAATTGAAGTCACCCTCATGCTGATGGAATTGTAGGTGAACTTGGCGTTTGCTTGCCGCCGTCACGAAGGGAACTAACAAATTGTCGTGGGAAATGGCGATTGTAACGTTGTGCATCTTCTCGTAGGTAAAGTAGGTGTCGATAAATTCCGCTAATCGATCGTCTGCGTCATATAGCCCGTCTTGGCATGCCTGACTTACATCATCTTCGTAGGCGGCGTAGGAATAGGCGGACCATCCCCAGCCAAATCTGCTTTTGCATTCCTGGAATTTATCATCATCCCTAATCATGTAGGATTCCTCTAGATCAGCGGTTTCCAGCTGGTCTACTCCCTCTTTGGTGGAGAAGGGAATGGCTGATTCAGAAAAACTCTGTCCTTTGCCTTCCGAAATTTTCAGGATGGTTTCCATTGTGCGATAGACACGGGTGTGCATAAAGTAGATGTCTTCCACGTCTTGTAATTTTTCGCCGAATTCGAACGCTAGTTTCCTGCCGTTGTCGTTTAGATACTCCTTTGAACCGGATTTGCTCTTGTCCCTTTCGGAATGTCTTAGGATAAATGCAACCTTTTCTGTCTTTCGGATGCATTTTAGGAGCTCTGTAACTTGAGGGAAGGTGTCCAATGTACTGCGGAGAGTAAGGCATTCTTCGCTAAGGAGCTGCTCTTCTTCTGAACTGGAGGAGAATACCTCTTCGGATCTGGAGGATATGGAATCATCGGAGCTGGAGGATGAGGATTCTTCGGAACAGGAGGATATGGAATCTTCGGAACTGGAAGACTGGATTTCTTCGGAACTAGAGGATTCCACAATGGGTTCAGGGGGCTGTTCAGAACTTGATGACTCGATAATTTCTAGACTGGATGATGATATTTCATCAGTACTGGAGGATAAAATTGCTTCTTCGGAACTGGACGATTCAATTGCGTCGGAGGAACTTGATTCAGCGCTTTCCTGTACACTAGATGAACTTATTTCTGCGACGCTAGAAGAAGATTCGTCTGTTTCGGTAGAGAAACTGGATGTTTCGGGAGTATCTGAGCTGGAAGAGGATTCCTCGCTTTGGGAACTAGAGGAATCTACCTCATCGGAACTGGAGGACTCATTTTCGGAAGAACTGGAGGATTCGGTTTCGTTGGGTGAACAGGAGGAAACCGTGTGGGAGCAGGCTGCTACACCAATTGCGAATGCTATCGATAAAATGATGACAGGATACTTCTTTTTCCACATACCCTAAAACTAGCTAAGTTCAAGGCTGTTTTAAATATCCGATGCAAACAAAGTGTTGTTATTTTGTCCAAAGTAATTGTGTAAAAAATCCCGAGTTGTTGAAACTCGGGATGGACTTTTGCGGAAAATATAAAGTTTGTTTAAATTAGTTTTCTGCAGGAACTTCGGTGGCGGGTTCTGCTTCTACCGGAGCGGTGAAGGTTGCCTTGGACAGGGTTGCGAAGATCTTGTCGTAGGAAGCCTTGTCGATGCGCTTGTATCCGGTAACGATTCCGCTGAATTCGTAATAGGCGGAGTCGCCCCTGACGGTCATGCAGTAGTCCATGTTCAGGGAGTTCTTGCCGCAGAGTTTCTTGTCGTTTGTAATCTGGGCAAAAAGATCGCCGTTCTGATTGCGGATGACGTAATTCTGTTCGTTCTGAAGAACTTCAAAAACGATGTTGGATTCGCTTTCATGCCAGTAGCCGACGAAGTTGGTGCTGGAGGACTTGTCACCGCAGGCGGTAAATACTGCTGCGAGAATAGAAAGAGCGGAGAACAGGATAATTTTCTTCATGTCCATAAAATAGTATTTTTGCCACTAGAAAAAACAGTGCTTTTGTAAAATGAAATTTCTGTATAGGCATATTTTCCTTCTTCTCCCGATTCTTTCGGTGATGGCGGTGTACTTTGTATACCGGATGATTCAGGAAGATAGGCGGTCCATCCCCAAATATGAGCCCAAAGAGGTGGAGGATACCTGGTCTGCAGAAGAGTATATGCGTCATTTGAACATGCGGCCGTTCAATAATGATGAGGTCCATCGCCTGCTGTTGAAGCGAACCCGGCAAAAGCAGGGGGTGTACCTGGAGAGCATGCCTTCCATCATGGATACAATAGGCCTTGAAATTGTAAATGCCTATCATGTGGTTTTAGGGGATGATTATGTCCCTGTCATTTCCAGCGGGAATGATTTTCCTGGACATGTAAGAACTTCCAAACACTACATGAATGCTGCCTTTGATTTCCGCATCAAGGACGTTCCCTTGAAAGAACGCCATCGGTTAATAGAAATGGTTACCGATAGAATCGGTAACCGTTGTAAAGTGATTTGGGAAAAGGGGGAGGCGGAACACCTCCATGTGGAGCTTCTGGACCCGTTTATTCCTAAGGATTGATCCTTACTTGCAGCAGCGGAAGCCTACACTGGGATACTGATTCTGGGGGTAGAAGCTAAACTTGCTTTCTGTGCACTTGCTACCGTTGTTGGTATTCCATGCGCCACCTGCGACCAGGTACATATTGGGATGATCCTTACTGGTAGAAGAAGTCCATTCCCACAGGTTTCCGTTCATATCGTACATGCCCCACCAGCTACGGCACTGTTCCTTACGGCCTGCACGTTTTGCTGCAGTGGTATTTGTGTTACACTTGTTCTGACGATAGGAATCGCCGTAGGAGTACTTGGTATTGTCTTTACCGCGGCATGCGGCCTGCCATTCTTCGATGGAGCAGAGATGCTTGCCTTCCTTGGCGCATGTTGCGGCCGCCTCTTCCTGGGATACCATGTCCATGGGCTTTTCATCAGCTTTGTTGGGGTATTCGTATGCGTCTACGCAAACAGTTTTGCCGCCAACGGGAACGGGGTAGGCGTTCTTGCCGCAAATGTTGTCGCTGGCCATGTCGTACTTGGCTTCTTCCCAGGCGGTACGATTACCCACGGAGTCTTCCGCAAAATAGAATACGGAACCGGTCTTGTTGTATTCCATGGCCTTGCCCGCTTCCACAGGATTCAGGGTGTCTCCAATGGATAGGTAAGTCTTGCATTTGATTTCATCGCACTTGACCTTAAGCTTGATGGGGTCGTAGTAACGACCTGCGGGAGGTGTGATTTCTGCCACCGGCGGAATCTTGTCGGAATTACGAATGCTGTCCTGAATTCTCTGCTTTTCGGCTTCTTCTGCCTTGAGCTTTTCTGCGGCTGCGATGCTATCGGCGATGGCCTTGTTTGCCTTGTCGATAGAGTCCTTGATGGCGGCCAGACTGTCATTGACATGCTTGATGCTGTCGCGAACATGACGGATGCTATCTCGATTGATCACAGGCTTAGGGGCTGCGGGTGTGGTGTCCACTGCGGGGACGGTGTCCTGCTTGACGGTATCCACAACAACTTCTTCCACAGGTGCCTTTGCTGCCTGGAGAATGCTGTCCAGTTTATGGCGACGCTGTGCTTCAAGTTCTGTTTCCTTTGCCTTGGCGATGGCTTCCTGCTTCATGTCGTCCAGATGGCACTGCACTACAAAGAGAGCCACCAGCAAAAGGAACATGATCAGGAGGATAATCGTGTTACGTCTCTTATGATTCGTTTTCGGCTGATTGTTATTAGGCTGATTCATAATTTTCTCAAATGCAAAGTTTTGTTAGTCGGCTTGTTCTGTGGCTGCGTCGCCCTTACCGGTGTCGCGCACATCGTTGAACAGTTCGCCCCAGTGACGGATGATTTCATGCTTCAGTTCCTGAACGCTGAGGTTTCGTCTAAGAGTGTTTCGGTAGGCGATGGAAATGAAACCGGTTTCTTCGGAAACAACAATCACCAGCGCATCACATTCTGCGGCCAATGCCTTTGCTGCGCGGTGGCGCATGCCGTAGCCAGCTTCCTTTTCGGCGTTGCCAGTAGGCATGGGCAAAATACAGCCGGCAGCAACAATGCGCTTGCTATTGACAATGACAGCACCATCATGAAGTGCCGAGTTGGGGAAGAACAAGGCTCGCAAAAGTCGGGAACTGATTTCTGCGTTCAGAATTTCACCGGTGTCGGCGTAGTTCTTCAAGCCCACGCGCTTTTCAAGAACGATCAGTGCACCAGTCTTCGTCTTTGCCAGGTCCTGTACGGCAACGGTAATGGTCTTGGTGATTTCATCCAGACCGCTGGAATGGAAGAAAATGGTTTTAAAGTCCAGTTTACTTGCTGCCTGACCGATTCGGGTCAATGCGCTTCGGATTTCCGGCTGGAACAAAATCACGATGGCGATAATACCGAGGGTTGCAAGGTTACTGATAATCCAGGCGATGGTGTGCAGTTCCCACCACTGGGCAATGAACCACACGAGGATGAGAAGCAAACCGCCGAACAACATCTGTGCTGCACGAGTTCCTCGGAACAGAAGGAAGATGTAGTAGACAATGATGGATACCAGCAGCACATCCAGGATGTCTGCCATACGAACGTCAATAATGTCAAATAGCTTAAATAGAACCATTGCTCATGGCCTCCAGATAAAGCATTGATTCTTTTGCTTCCTTCACGTCGTGAACGCGAATGCAGCTGGCCCCGCCAAGGGCGGCAACGATACCTGCGGTTACCGTCGGGATCAGTCGGTCACTGTTTTCCAGTCCCTTCATCTTCCCGATGTAGGATTTGCGGGAACTGCCGATAAGAACGGGGTAGCCTTCTGTAAGGAAGTCTTCGGTAGACTTCATCAAGTCTACGTTATCCTGGGCTGTCTTTCCAAATCCAATGCCAGGATCAAGACAGATCTTTTGGGGTTCGACGCCCAGTGCGATAAGCTTCTTCACTTGTTCCATCAATTCGTCACGAACTTCCTTCACTACGTTTTCGTAGGGCTTGAAGTCCTGCTGCATGGTACCAAAGTTTCCGCGGATATGGTTCAGTACGACGGATGCACCTGTATCCGCTACCGCCTGGACCATGTCGGGATCCATAGTCAAAGCGCTGATGTCGTTGATGATATGGGCGCCTAGTTTCATGGATTCTCGGGCTACCTTCGCCTTTACGGTGTCGATGGAAATGTAGAACTCACGACCAGAAGTCTTTGCGTAATCCACCAGGCGTTCCACCAGAGGACATACACGGCGGATTTCTTCATCCACGGGGACAGGGGTGCTTCCGGGTCGGCTACTTTCGCCGCCAATATCCAGGATGATTGCGCCTTCGTCTAGAAGTTTCAGGGCGTGCTTGAATGCTGCGTCCAGAGTGTTGTGCTGACCGCCGTCAAAAAAACTGTCCGGAGTTACGTTCACGATTCCCATGATCAGTGGAGTGGGCTGACAGGATAGGAGAGTGTTTCCGACTTTCCAGGGAAGTGCACGGGATTTGGACAGCAATTCGTTAAGCATCTTAAGCCTTCGGTTCTTCTTCTACTTTTGCTTCTGCTGCGGTTTCTGCAGCGGGTGTTTCAACACTTGCGTCGGCGGTTTCATTGCCTTCCGCCGGAGCAGGCTTTACTTCGCTAACAGGTGCATCTGCTGCCGGAGCAATGGGCGGCTGTTTACCGGGATCAGGAGGCGGGGTGTCTTCCTTTTCCCTCTTGGCGGCAAGTTCTTCCATGGCCTTGTACTGGCGGCTCTTCTTGGTGCCTTCCAGTTTTTCGCCAGCCATGACCTTGTCGATTTCTTCGCGGTCCAGGACTTCGAATTCGAAGAGAGCTTCTGCCAAGGTCTTCAGCTGTTCGCGGTTCTCTTCCAAGAGGTCCTTGGCGCGCTTGTCCAGGTTCTTGATAAGGCTGTTCACCGCATTGTCGATCTTCTGGGCCATCATTTCGGACATTTCCTTAGGCTTGCTGATCTCGCGGCCCAGGAAGACTTCGCCATCGGTACGGCTGTAGCAGACAGGTCCGATTTCTTCGTCGAATCCCCATTCGGTCACCATCTTGCGGGCAAGTTCCGTAGCGCGCATAATGTCGTTGCTTGCGCCGGTGCTTTGATGGTTGAAGAAAATCATTTCGGCCAGGCGGCCGGACATCATGATCATGATGCGTTCTTCGGCGTATTCGCGGCTGTAGCTGACCTGGTCGCGTTCCGGCAGACTCATGGTCACGCCCAGGGCACGGCCTCGAGGAATGATGGTAATCTTGTGCAGCGGGTCGGAGTGCTTGCACAGCAAAGTCATGAGGGCGTGGCCTGCTTCGTGGTAGGCTGTATGGCGTTTTTCCTCGTCGGTCATGAGCAAGGTACGACGTTCGGCGCCCATGGAAAGCTTGTCGCGGGCTTCCTCGAAGTCCAGCATGGTCACCTTCTTGTTGTTGAAGCGGGCGGCCATCAAGGCGGCTTCGTTCACCAGGTTTTCAAGGTCTGCACCAGCAAGACCCGGGGTACCCTTTGCAACTGCCTTTACATCCACGTCGTCGGCCAGAGGAACCTTGCGCTTCTTCAGGTGGACGCGGAGAATTTCTTCACGCCCCTTCAGGTCCGGCAGACCCACCACAATCTGACGGTCGAAACGACCCGGACGGAGCAAGGCCTTGTCCAAAACGTCCGGACGGTTGGTGGCGGCAATAAGGATCACACCTTCGTTGGCGGTAAAGCCGTCCATTTCCACCAGCAACTGGTTCAAAGTCTGTTCGCGTTCATCGTGACCGCCACCCAGGCCTGCACCACGCTGGCGACCTACGGCGTCGATTTCGTCGATGAACAAAATGCAGGGTGCGTTCTTCTTACCGGTTTCGAAAAGGTCACGGACGCGGCTTGCACCCACACCCACGAACATTTCCACGAAGTCGGAACCGCTCATGCTAAAGAAGGGAACGCCTGCTTCGCCTGCAACAGCGCGGGCAAGCAACGTCTTACCGGTACCCGGAGGACCAACCAGCAAAGCTCCCTTGGGAATGCGGCCACCAAGGGCGTCAAACTTCTTGGGGTCCTTTAAAAATTCAACCAGTTCCTGCAGGTCCTGCTTGGCTTCGTCGCAACCTGCCACGTCCTTGAAATAAGTCTTCTTCTTCTGGTCCAGCTGCTTGGCCTGGCTCTTGCCGAAAGCGAAGGGACCCTTGCTTCCGCCACCCATCTGGTTGCGCATCATGATGTAGAAGAATGCAATCAGGAGAATTGCCGGGAGGAATGCTACCAGGGTGTCCATCCAGGAGGTTTCCTCGTGAATGACCTTGACCTTCACGCTCTTGTAGTGTTCCCAGCCGGAAATCTGTTCGTTGGTCACTTCCAGCATGTGGCTTCTGAAATGCTTGGAATTGGAACCTTCGCTTGCCCCTCTGGAGAACTTGGCAAAAAGCCCTTTGTCCTTCTTTGCCTCGGCGGCTTCTTCAGAAGTAAGCTCGCGGGCGCCTTCAATAATGATTCCGCCCTTGGTCTTTTGCAGGGACAGTTCCGTAATGACTATGGTGGAGTCGCCCATCATGGCTAGGAACTCGGTTCGAGTCATGTCGGTACCGTCATCCTTGGATGCCAGCGGGAACATGACGAAAAGAATGAGAATCATTACAATGAGGATAATGAAATTCTTGCTTTTATACGGGGGCGTTGGTTTTCCCGGGTTTTGACTCATATTTTCCTTTTTTTCGGTAGGTTTTTACACCTTTATCGTTACTTTCTTTTAATTCGTCTACTTCTTTGGCTTATGTCGGATTCCTTCGACGAAAAATACTCTTGAATCGCGTGCAAAAAGGGGTAGGCTGTCGTGCATCCACTGGGGAATTCCCTGTTCACGGAGCCATTGTTCCAATTTGCGGGCCTTGATTTTTTCGTCGGCAGGCCAAAGCACATCCCCTTTTGAGCGATAGCGCCACTGACCGATTAAGCCTGAAAATTTATCAGTGCTAAAATACAAATTATCAAGATCGTTTTTGGGCGGAGCACCTGAAGAAACGTCGCAAATCCATAGAATATTGCGACACTTTTCCATCAGGATCGTCTTGCATTGCAATCTTTGTAAAAAGGGGTAGGGGATGGAGGTTCCCTGTTCTCTTAACGGAAGTAGAAAACCTTTTGAACCGAGCCAGAGACGGAACAGTTCCGCTATCCCAAACCCGTCCTTCGCTGTGGTCCCGAACTTGTTTCGGGATCCGCTTTCAAAGGCTGTTTTTAGAATATTTAAATCCAGAGCCAAAACCTTCCCGTAGCAAGCATATTTGGATTCAAAGGGCCACTGCTCCTGAGGAATTACCGCGGGTCCGAAAAGCTCGTGATTTTTTAGGACAATCTTGTGGTACACTCTTTCTGCAAGGTCCGCTATTCTACAGAGCTGCAGGCTGGCGCCCGGATTTGAAATTTCCAGATGGGGGAGGCTTTCATGACGGATCTTGTTTCGAGCGAAGGCTGTGTTCGCGTTGCTTTCGTCTTCCCGCCAGGTCAAACCGTTTGCTTCCGCATAATCTTTCAATTCCCCGCGGGTTATGTTCAGGAAGGGACGGTATAAAAATAAGGAATGGAATGACCTTACTTCCTGTATGCCTCGGAGTCCTGCCAGGCCAACCCCGCGTCGTAATCTCAGGTATACCGTTTCCGCCAGGTCCCCTGCATGATGTGCCGTAACAATAACGTCTGCCTGACTCTGGTCGGCGAATTCTTTCAGGGCGTCATAGCGGGCGTTTCGTGCGCTTTCCTCAAGGGATCTGCCCGTTTCCTTTAGGATGTGACCATCCAGTTTTTTCATGAAATACGGAACGTTATTTCTTGTGGCGAAATCCTGGACCAGTTCTTCATCCAGGTCTGCAGAACCTTCTCTCAGTCCATGATGCACATGGGCTATAGAGAGATGTTTTATTCCTAAAACGGATTTGTTTTGGATAAAGTAATGGGCTAGCGAAATAGAGTCCAGACCACCGGATACTGCCAGCAGTACCGAGTTCCACCTGTTTTCCTTGATGAGGCTTGCAATGTGGGGGAGGAGCTCTTTTAAGTTCACGTTTGGAATATAGCAATAATCCAGTTGCTGTTCGTATAGAGGGTTGTGGCCATTGATTTTTTATCCATAGTTTTTTTTTACAAACAGATGTCATGTATACAGAAATTTTACTAAGTTTAAATCGTTGGGTAAAAAAGGAGGACTACAAGAGATTTTCTCTCATCGTCCCCCCTACATTATGGTTTTGTCAAAAAGCGAGTGCCAACGCTTGTTTTTTGTGGTGCGCCTGTTGGTGTCAGGTGCTCATTTAGAGAAAATCTCTACACACATCCCAAAAAGGCGCCGGGGAGCAATCCTCGGTGCTTTTTATGACCGCTTTGTCAGTACGTCCGGATATGAACCTACGATTTGCCAAAGCTCTCGCCTGCGTCGGCTTGTTGATACAACCCGCCTCCGGCTCACGGAATGACCGCTTTGTCAGTACGTCCGATTTTTTTTTGAGTCCTGTTTTGAATAAACTTATTTTTCGCAGGTCTTGAAGAAACAGCTGCGGGCGCCGGTGTGGCAGGCTACCTGGGGGCCCTGCATGCGGACCTTGAAAAGAAGAGCGTCGCTATCGCAGTCGGTAGCCCATTCCACCACGGTCATCACGTTGCCGCTGGTGTCGCCCTTGTGCCAGTATTCCTTGCGGCTGCGGCTCCAGAACACCATCTCGCCACATTCCTGGGTGCGGCGGAGGGCTTCTTCGTTCATCCAGGCCATCATGAGCACGTCGCCCTTGTCAGCATCCTGTACGATAGCGGGGGCCAGCTTCACGCCGTCCACTTCCACTTCGAACTTCACTTCTTTCATGATATCTTCAAACTTCATACAATGATCCTCGTGTCATGCTGACGCAGGTCAGCATCTACTGTTAACCGCGAACCTGGCCTTCGCCACGGAGCACCCACTTGTAGGTGCAAAGGCTTTCGACGCCCATGGGGCCACGGGCGTGGAGCTTGTCGGTGGAAATGCCTACTTCTGCGCCCAGGCCGTATTCGCCGCCGTCGGCAAAACGGGTGCTGGCGTTCACCATGACGCTGCTGGAATCTACGTTTGCAACGAAGTAATCCTGAACGGAAGCTTCTTCGGCGACAACCGCTTCCGTGTGGCGGCTGCTGTACTTTTCGATGTGGTCCGCTGCTTCCTCTACATTTTCCACAAACTTGACGCTTGCCTTCAGGGCCAGATATTCGGTGTGGTAGTTGGCTTCGTCACCGATGTCGGTGACATTTGCGATGCCTGCAAGACGCTTCTGGGCATCGGCGTTGCCGAACAGTTCTACACCGCGGCTGGTCAGTGCGTTCACCAGACGTGCGACGGAATCGGTGGGCAAGGCCTTGTCAAACAGCACGCATTCCATGGCGTTGCAGACGCCGGTGCGCTGAGTCTTGGCGTTAATCAAGATGTTTTCTGCCTTCTGGATGTCTGCGGACTTGTCCACATACACATGGCAGATACCGTTAAAGTGCTTAATGACGGGAATCTTGCTCTGGTCTACCACCGCGCGAATCAAGCGTTCGCCACCGCGAGGAATCACCAGGTCAATGCAGTCATTGCGCTGGAGAAGCATACCCACCAGGTCGTGGCTGCTTTCGGTCACTAGCTGGACTGCGTCGGCTTCAACACCGTTTTCGGTCAAAGCCTTGCGGAAAATTTCAGCCAGGCACTTGGCTGAATTTAAGGATTCCTTACCGCCACGAAGAATTACAGCATTACCTGCCTTGAAGCAAAGGCAAGCTCCGTCGATGGTCACGTTGGGGCGGCTTTCAAAAATAAAGAACACGGAGCCGATAGGCACAGCCACGCGCCGAATGTCGATTCCGTTCTTCAAAGTGCGGCGTTCCAGTTCCTTGTTCAGGGGATCTGCAAAGGCTGCGATTTCCTCGGCGCCCTTGGCCATGGCTTCGATGCGTGCATCGTTCAATGTCAAACGGTCCAGCATGGAATCGCTGATCTTGCCGCGGGCAGCATCCACATCCATCTGGTTTGCTGCAAGAATTTCCGGCTTGCTTGCTCGGAGCAGTTCGGCCACGCGGGCGAGGACCTTGCTGCGGGTTTCTGCACTAAGGGTACGGATTTTCTTGCTTGCCTTACGGGCATTATTTGCCAGAAGGTCGGAATATTTCTCTAGTTCGACGGTGTTCATGTCTCAAATATAGCTTATGGAACTCTGGGTGTTCCAAGTTGGAATAAAGAACCCGGTCCATTTTCTCAAATTGAACTTGATTTTTATCACACAAAAGAGTAGTTTAAAATTAATCAGGTTTGTTTTTACTGGCGACGTTGTCGGATTGTCGCGTGGGTATCGGACTTGGGTGTTTAGACTCGGTGCTAGCCTTCTCTCTCAAACGGCACCGAGTCTTTTTTTTGAATAAATTAAAAGGCCGCAGGGGGTATCCTGCGGTCTTTCAATTTTTTTGGCTTTTTCTGATTTTACAGAAGGCTTACGATCTTGGTGAACAGGGCGTCTGCCAGGGCGCTGGTTTCCAGTCCTTCGAAGACGTTGAACTGGTTGAACATGATCTTACCCTTGCCGAAAGGATAGAGCTGCAAATCTGCACCTGTCTTTACGCTGCCATCCTTCAAAGTCATGGATCGTGCGAACACGGTTGCACCTTCAAGCTCGTTCAGGGAAATGCTGGGCATAATTGCTGCTGCATTGTGATCCAACACGGCGGTTTCGCCAAAGACGGATGCCAGTTCAGAACCCTTAGGCAGATAGTGCAGGCTCAGTTCGTTGGCTCCAGTACTCCAGTGGGATTCGATCTTGACGTCGAACAGATGACTCTGGTTCATATAGTCAATGTCGTCCTGGGTCATGTCGGAAAGCAGCAAAGTCTTGCCGCCATTTTTGGTCACGTCAACAATCTTGTCCAGAATTTCATCGGGCCAGGAACTGAGGTTGGCTGTGAAGATAATCTGTTCAGGACCGGTGAGGGCTGCCAGTGCGTCGCTGGATTCTTCGCAGTTATCCAGGAAGCAAACCTTCTTTTCTGCGCTTCTAACATCAGCCTGTTCGATGACGATCAGGTCTTCGGTAGAAGAGTGAATTGCCTTGCCGTTGTCCAACAGGGTGACTTGAATCTGGTATTTGCCTTCGGCACGCGGTGCCATCATGGTGCAGATGCCCAACTGAGTGAGGCTGGTCTTGCCGGCGGGTTCTTCCGGTTCCATGACTTGGCTGGAAACTTCCTTGCCCTTTTCGTCAAGAAGCTGGATCTGGACAGTCAGTTCTTCGTAACGCTTGTTGTTCAGAACAGTCACCTGGAAGCTGACTTCGCCCTGGGGAACGACGACATGATCCAGTTCGCTAATGAGTACGCGGCTGGGAACGGTGATTTCGTTGGCGAAATTTTCAAAACCCTTGCTTGCACGATTTTCATCGTTGAGGCCGCAGAAGTCAGTGCTGCAGTCTGCCCACTGATCCAGGAAGAAACCTGCAATCTGGGGGTTGCTCTGGAATGCGGTAATCTGGTCCAACTTGCTCTTGAGTGCAATGCGGTTGGCGTCAGCGACGAAATCGCTATAGCTCTTCCATACGGAGAGGTCGCTATCCACGAAGGTTTCAATCTGCTTCACGAAACTCTTGATCGCCTTCTGGTTCTTGGAACTGCGAGGACCGGAAATGGTGGTTGCGCTTGCCGGAAGCAAAGTGTGGTTCTTCAAGGTCACCAGCATCTTGTTGCTGATGTCGCTTGCTACGTTTTCTTCTTCATCCTGGAAAATAGCGTCACCGAAGCCTGCGTCGGGAACGGTCAGTTCTTCGTTGTCGCGATCAAAGCAGTGTGCCAGGTAATGAGTGTAGCTTGCGTTGGGGTTCATTCTGGGGTTTACGCGGAGCGTTGCATACTGGGAGATGCGGTCCACGGTCACAGGAAGGAGCTTGCCCGTATCCTTGTGGAAGTTGCCTTCGTTGTCCAGATAAATGGAATTCAGGTTGCTGATGGCCGGGCGGGTCATATCTACCGGGCTGATGGCGTTCAGCATCTTGTTGCCGTTCTGCAGCAGGAAGGTTCCGTTTTCGGAACCAAGAACCCATGCGCCGATACAGGGATGGCTATGCTGTTCAGCGACGATATCGTTAATGAGTTTCTTTGCGATTTCCAGACCTTGGGGAGTGGATCGCATGGTGTGGATGGGGAATTCCTGGAATACGATCAGGCCCAGCTTGTCGCAGATGTTCAGTGCTTCTTCGGTAAGAGGTGCGCCGCAGCTGCGGATGGCGTTGAAACCGCGGTCCTTGATAGCCTTCAGGTCCTTTTCCAGCTTGGGGTTGTTGTAAGTCCACAGGCCACCTTCGCTCCACTGCTGGTTGTAGCTGATACCCTGGATCTTCAAGATCTGGTCGTTCAGGTAGTAGTCACCCTTGATGCAGTCAAACTTGCGGAAACCGAAGGTGCGGACAACGGGGTAGGCGTATTCAGGGCGCTTGACTTCCTTGCCGTCCTTTTCCTTTCCAGCCTTGATTTCCAGCTGGAATTCAATAGCGTAGTTGTTCGGATGTTCCGGAGCCCAAAGGAACTTGTCCTTCTTGACGTCCTTCACTTCGAAGACGTAACGCTGGGTTGCATTTTCCTTGTCCAGCTTGATGTTGTCGATGAAGTGTTCGTACACTTCGCCTGCAGGATTCTTCATCAGTACGCGGAGACGGGTCACGAAGCCGCGGGGGTTGTTGAAACTGACTTCGCAGGCGACGCGTTCCTGGTCCAGATCCGGTTCCACATGAACGTGGTCAATGAATGCTGCGGTGCCCATGATCAGGTCTACGTCACCATAGATGCCGCCAAAGGGGTACTGGTTCCAGGGGAGGCCCACAGGCATTTCGCTGGGGTGTGCATAACGGTCGTCTGCACCTTCCTTGGATTCGCGGCCAAGGTCGATGCGGCTGTTGGATGCACCCATATTAGCTACGCGGACGCAAAGAATGTTCTCTTCGCCAATCTTCAGAGCCTTCTGGGTTTCCAGAACGAAGGGAGTGTATGCACCAAAGTGGGTGCCCAGGAGCTTACCGTTCAGCCATACGGTGGCATGGGTTGCGATGCGGTTGAATCGCAGGAAAATTCGCTTGGTCACCTGCTTTTCGTCATCAACTGTAAAACGTTTGAAATAGTAAGCGCAGTCCTGAGACATCAGAAGCTTGTCGAAAGCGCGTTCCCAAACGTGGGGAACGGAAACGGTTTCGGTTTCTTCAGGGTAAGTTGCATACCAACGGTTGGTGATGCCTGCGTCTTCGGTGTCCCAGATCATCTGCCAATCGCCATTAAGGCTCATAATTTTGCTCATTAGAGAATCCTTTATAAAATACGGCACAAAGATAGAATTTCGTGAATGATGTGTTTTGGATAGTCGGCAAAAAAAGGGCGCTTTGGGGGTATAAATGCTCGTAATTGAAAAAAAAACTAGAAAAGGACCTCTTTTTGTCATGAAAAAGAACTTTTTGTTCATTTTCTGTGGATAACCCCCTTTGTTTTTTTGAACAGTATTGCTAAATTTGGGACTCCAATAGCAACCTAAAAAGGATTACAAAATGTATTCTATTGTTGAAACAGGTGGTTTCCAGTATAAAGTCGAACTCGGCAAGACCTACAAGGTTCCGACTATCGACGCCGCTGTTGGTTCTGAAGTGGAACTGAAGTCCGTTCTTCTTTTCGCAGGAAAAGAAGTGCAAATCGGCACCCCTGTCCTGAATGATGCTTCCGTCAAGGTCGAAGTTCTCGCCCACGACAAGTACGATACCATTATCGTGTTTAAGAAGAAGCGTCGTACTCGTTACGAACGTCGTAACGGTCATCGTCAGGGCTACACCGAAGTGCTCGTAACGGAACTCCGCTCCGGCGCAGAATCTGCAGTTGTAGACTCTCAGGTTATTACTCGCAACCGCGCTCGCGTGGCTGCCCTTGCTAAGCAGAAGGCTCAGAACAAGCCGCTCACTCGCAAGGAAAAGATCGCTCAGGGCCTTCCGAAGCCGGCTAAGGTTAAGAAGAACTCTCTGCGTAAGGCTAAGGAGGCTTAATCCATGGCACATAAGAAAGGTCAAGGTTCTGTTCGTAACGGTCGCGACTCTAACGCCAAGTATCTTGGTGTTAAGAAGTATGCTGGTGAAGTTGTCAAGGCTGGCAACATCATCGTCCGTCAGCGTGGCTCTCACTTCCACAACGGCAAGAACGTCGGCATGGGCAAGGATTTCACCTTGTTCTCCCTCGTTGATGGCGTCGTGAAGTTTGAACGCCTCGATGCAAAGCGTCAGAAGGTCTCTGTCTACGCTGAAGAAAATTAAGGTGTTGCAAGGGAAACCACAAGGTTTCCCCTGGACCCCTTCCTAGATTCAGGGTAGATAAGCTTTAAAGCTTTTTGAAACCATCCTTCGGGGTGGTTTCTTTTTTTGTAGCGGGTAAAACCACAAGGTTTCCTTTGGAACCCCTCTTAGATTCGGGTAGAAATGCTTCTGTGAGCAAAATAAAAGACCTGGTGTGAACCAGGTCTTTTATAGCAATGTGACGCCTTCGGCGTCATAGCTCTGTGGCTTGGTCATACGAACATAAATGTTCGTGCGACTCTCGCCTTTAGAGGAGTTCTGCGATCTGAACGGCGTTGAGAGCTGCGCCCTTACGGATCTGGTCACCGGTGAGCCACAGGGTGTTACCGCAATCGTCTGCCAGGTCCTTACGGATACGGCCAACGTAAACATTGTCATGGCCAGCGCTTTCTAGCGGCATGGGGTAGACGTAGTTCTGCGGATCGTCCTTCAGGGTTACGCCCGGAGCGTTCTTCAGGGCTTCGCGGATCTGTTCGACGGAAACCGGCTTTTCGGTTTCGAACCAGACGGATTCGGAGTGGGAACGGAGAGAGCTAACGCGCACGCAAGTTGCACTGGTGCGAACATCAGAGTGCATGATCTTGCGAGTTTCGTTGTACATCTTCATTTCTTCCTTGGTGTAGTCATTTTCAGTCATCTTGTCGATCTGCGGAATGACGTTGTATGCCAGCTGGAAGGGGAACTTCTTGATGTGAGTGGTAGTACCGGTTTCAAGAATGTCCTTGTACTGCTGCTGGAGTTCTTCCATGGCGACAGCACCTGCACCACTTGCGCTCTGGTAGGAGGAAATGTGGATCTTCTTGATGTGGGAAATCTTTTCGATGGGGTTGAGAACGACGACCATCATGATGGTGGTGCAGTTCGGGTTTGCGATAATGCCGCAACCGCCGTTTTCTGCCTTATGGAGAGGAATGTCATAAGCGTTCACTTCGGGAACGACCAGAGGAACATTGTCCATCATGCGGAAGTAGCTGGTGTTGTCCACAACGACAGCGCCGTTTTCAACAGCAATGGGAGCGAATTCCTTGGAAACTGCAGCACCTGCAGAGGAGAGGACCAGGTCCACACCCTTGAATGCATCGGCGCAAGTCAATTCGACCTTCAGCTTTTCACCCTTGAAGGTGAATTCCTTACCGACGCTACGTTCGGAAGCGAGAAGCTTGAGGTTCTGGAGAGGGAAGTTACGCTGTTCCAGGATGGAAAGCAATTCCTGACCTACGGCACCAGTGGCGCCCATGATTGCTACGTTACGAATCATTGTTGATCCTGTTGTTCTTTAGTTTGTGGTTGATAGTTTGTTCTTAAATTCTCAATATTTACCCAGAAACGGTCGATGTAGGCGTTCATCTGGGCAACTTGTCCCATGGCCTGATTGTACTGGTTCTGCTGCTCTTCCGGGCTTTCCTGAATGGCGTAGTTGTACAGGGAATATGCTGCAAGTCTTGCACTCTCACTTGCCTGAATCAGTTCGGAATGGGCCTCGCTGGATTCGTGGGGGTGGAAAAGACCTAGCACTTTCTTGTTCAGAGCCACAGCGTTATTGCTGATTGCCAACGCCTGTCTACCGCGAACTTCGCGTTGCTGTTCGCTGATATTTGCGGAGACCTTTTCAAAACTACGGATGGATTCTGCAATGGCGCGCATGCGCCCAATAACGCCCTGGGCTTCCTTAGTGTAGCTGTCCAAACGGGCGAGGGCTGCGCCGTTACTGCCAGCGTCAGTTTTTAACTCGC
The DNA here is from genome assembly GCF_003149045.1 of Fibrobacter sp. UWR4. Classification (NCBI taxonomy): domain Bacteria; kingdom Pseudomonadati; phylum Fibrobacterota; class Fibrobacteria; order Fibrobacterales; family Fibrobacteraceae; genus Fibrobacter; species Fibrobacter sp. UWR4. The sequence goes on from NZ_QGDU01000004.1 coordinate 83,591, forward strand.
CGGATCGGCCGGACTTGCCAACTTTGCTGTTGGGATTGTAGTTCGGGTTGTTGCTGTCCTGGAAGGAGGCTATATAATCCTGGTACTTGGCGTTGAGAGCTTCGATTTCTGCAGGGGAGTAGTCCTGTGTAGGAATGAACGTGGGACGATCCCAATAGGCAATGCCCCAGAAGCTCACGAACATCAGTCCGGAGAAAATAAAATGACCCACCTTTGCGGGGCGGTCGTCGCTCTTGATGGCGTGGATGATGCCTAGGACAAAAAGGCTTGCAAAGGCAAGAAGAAGTCCACCGTCGCAATTGTAGACAATGAAGGAGTTCTTCGCGAAATAGAAGATGCAGTCCATTGCAACAATTATGAACGAGAAAATCACTCCCAGAAGTTTCTGGTAGCGAGAATAGGCGGACGCCGCCTGGAGGATTGCCACGAAGGTGATCCCCAGGGGGAGAACGAACATCAATGCGATATCTGCAATTTGCTGATTCATTTACCTTGTGTATGAGTCCGCATTAGAACGGAAGACCGTCTTCTTCATCCGGCATAGGTGCGTCGTATGCCGGAGCGGAACTCTGCTGGTTGAAGTTGTTGGACTGGCTGTAGCTGTTGCCCGCCTGGTTGAAGCTGCCACCCTGGCCGCCGTTGGAATTACGGCTGGAAAGAAGCTGGAAAGTATCCAGACTTACTTCGGTGGAATAACGCTTCTGACCGCTCTGGTCGGTCCAGCTACGGTTGGTGAGGGAACCTTCTACATAAAGGGTGGTACCCTTCTTGACGCCCAGCTGTTCCATAGTGTCGGCGACCTTGCCCCAACCAACGATGTTGTGCCAATCGGTCTGTTCCTTCTGTTCGCCGTTGTTATCGCGGTAGCGACGGGAGGTGGCGAGGGAGAAGGATACGCGCTTGCGACCAGTTGCGCCTGCGCTAATGACAGGATCCTTACCTACGTTGCCAATGAGCATCACTTTATTCAAATAAGCCATAATTCAATTATCCTATTTTAATTTTTATTACTGCACGAAAAATAAAAAAAATGAATGTCATTAAAATGTCAAAAACAATTCAAAAGCGTTTTCTTCCGTATAATTCATGGTTTTGCAAACAATTGTTGCATTTTTACCCCGTTAAAATAAAATCATAAACTATTTTTATCCCATAACTTGTAACTAACAACTACCTACTAACAACTACCTACTACCTACTACCTACTTCCTACTTCCTACTAAATATGGTTACACTCGCTCTCTCCAATTTCGAAAAGACTTTTCCTGCCAATCTTCGTGGCAAGCGCCTGGGAGCAGTCCTCCATCCGGCTTCTGTCTGCGCTGATCTGAGTTACACCCTGGACCTTTTGAAGTCCTATGATGGCAAGTTGTTTAAGTTGTCTGCATTGTTTGGACCCCAGCATGGCATCAAGGGACACACCCAGGACAATATGATTGAATGGGAAGGCTACACCGATCCCGAACTCGGTATTCCTGTTTATAGTTTGTATGGTGAACATCGCGAACCTACTCCGGAAATGCTTTCCCATGTAGACGCTCTCCTGATGGACTTGCAGGACGTGGGTGCCCGTTACTACACCTTCATCTGGACTCTTTACCTGTGCATGAAGGCTTGCGAAAAACTGGGTATTCCCGTTGTGGTCGTGGATCGCCCGAACCCCATTAATTGCGTAGATGAAGAAGGTCCGGTTCTAGACCTGAACTACACCAGCTTTGTGGGTCTTCACAGCATCCGCACTCGTCATGCAAAGACCATCGGCGAACTGGCCGAACAGTTCAAGGCTGAATGCTTCCCCAAGTGCGAACTTTACGTGATGCATATGGAAGGCTACGATAAGAAAATGTGGTACGACCAGACTGGTCTTCCCTGGATTTTGCCTAGCCCCAATATGCCTACTTTGGACACAGCCATTGTTTATCCCGGTATGTGCCTCTTTGAAGCCACTAACGTCAGCGAAGGCCGCGGAACCACCCGTCCCTTCGAAATTTTCGGCGCTCCCTTCATTGATGCGGTAAAGCTTTGCAAGTACATGAATGGCCTGAAATTGCCCGGTGTCTACTTCCGCGAAAACTACTTCCAGCCAACATTCCATAAGGGTGCGGGCCAGATCTGCGGTGGCGCCCAGATTCACGTTCTGGATCGTGACAAGTTCCGCAGTTTCGACATGGCCATCAAGCTTCTGCAGTACATCTTCAACGAATACCCGAAGGATTTCGCCTGGAAGCAGCCTCCCTACGAATACGAATTCCATAAGCTGCCTATCGACATTTTGCTGGGTAACGGAACCTTCCGTAAGGAATTTATTGAGTCTGCGATTTAGTCCTTCGGCTCATTAGAGAAGTTTCTGTAATAATGAAAAAGAACACCAGACGAATCTGGTGTTCCTTTTGTTTTTGGTTGGGGTTAGGAGAGAATTACTTGATATTAAATCGTGTGGTTTTGTTCTGGACTCGCATGAGGTAGCTACCTTGGGGGAGGCTTGCCTTTAGCTCTATGCGGTCACTGAAGAAACCCTGGCGGATCAGCTTGCCGGTGATGGAGAAAATCTGAACCTTGGTGGTGGGGGAGATTTCGTATTCTACGCCGCTGGCGATGAGAGCCAGACTTTCTTCAGAGTTGCTGGAGGCGGGCTCTTCGACAGAGCTGGAGCTGGATTCTACTGCGGGTTCTTCTTTAACACTGGAGCTAGATTCTACTGCGGGTTCTTCCTTGCTGCTGAAACTAGATGCAGGAACAACGGAGCTGGAACTTACGAGGACCGGTTCAATCTTTATTCCCTTTTCGTATTCGCTAATGTCAATCTTGCCGATACCGGAGTATGTGGTGACCTGGGACTTTACATCGCTGACGGGATCAGCGGTATAGCTGTAAATGTTCTTGGGGTTGAATGTCCCTTTCTTAATTTCTGCGTCGTAGGTAACCCAGGCGGTGTCCTTTGCTGTAAGGGTTGTGCCGGGGTTTACGGAAATTTTCATCTTCTTGCTGTTGCAGCCGCTATTCTGGAAGTTGGCGCAGCCTTCGTAATAGTTGCCTACGATGGTTGCTACGCCGTCGTCGCCTGCGAAGATTGCCTTGCTCAGACCTGCGTAATGATTGTTTTCAAAGTAGTCGTCGGAGCCGTAGCGGACATTGGGGCCGTTGCCTGTACCTTGACCGAGGACGTAATTATTGTACAGATGGATCTTGGTGTGGCGCATCATGGGGGTGCGTGCGTCCAGGTCCTTATAGAAATTGTGGTGGATGGTAATCTCGTGACGAAGGCTGTCGCTATTGCTGTTGCCGATAAGGCTAGCCTTGTGATGATTGTGGAAATAGTTCCAGCTGAAGGTTGCGTTATAAATGTTGTTCTTGGCGTCTAGAAGCCCGTCGTAGCGATCCTTGTTGCTGGTGTAGGCGTTATAGAATTCGCAGTGGTCAATCCAGATGTTATGACTGGCCTGCTTTTTCTTGTCGGCCCATACGGTGATAGCGGAATCTGCGGAAATGGCGATGCAATCCGGGTCGTTGAGAATGACTTCGGCGCCGTTACGGAAAGCGATGACCTTGTTTTCGTCGGTCTTGCTGATAGGCACGTCGCTCATGGTGAACTTGATGTTGCGGATGATGATGTTGTGCTTATTCTGGATGGAAAGGCCTACGCGATTGAAAAATGCCTTGTCCCCTTTGCCGATGATGGTCTTGTTGTTACCTACCTGGACCAGTTCGCCGTAAGTGGTTTCGATGCCGGAAGTGGCCACATGGCCGTTTTCGTCGATGAAGGTTTTGATACCGGTATTGATTTCGCCCTTTACGATAATGACGTAGGGCGTTTCCAAGTCTTCTGCATATTGCTTAAATTCGGCGAAGTTGGAGACTTCAACTACCTTGCCTCCGTTGCCACCGGTGGTACCGCCTTCCAAGGTGGCGTAACCCACCATGTCAAAATTCGGGGTTGCGGCAGAAACAGTTGTGCTCAGAATGAGCATTGCAATCATGGTTGCTGCGGTTATCAAAGCGAAATTTGTATTAGGCTTGTAATCTTTGAAAGATTTTGAGAACATATTTTACCCATCCTTTTAACACCATTTTCTTTGAAACTAGCGCTTTTGCTTATTTCTTTGACTTTAATATATCTTAAATTTTGACAAAAGTCAATACAAAATGAGAAAATTTTTGAGAACGTTTGGGGAGAGGAAAAAATATGAGAACGGGATAGACGATCTTGGGTTAAAAAAGAAAAACCCGAGTCGTTTGACTCGGGCTTTTCAATTTTGATTTCCTAAGAATTACTTAAGGAAGTTCATGTACGGAAGCTTTGCTGCCAGTTCCTGCACCTTGTCGGCGTTTGCCTGAAGGGCGGAGCGAGCGTTCCAGGAACCGTCCAGGAACTGACCGCGAGGACCATCAGCCAGAGTGAGGGCGATGGTTTCGTCACCCAGCTTCAGGGTGCGAGCGTCGGTGCTGGTTTCCAGTTCCTTGGAAGGATTAGCTTCGATCCAAGCGAGAATCTTGTCTGCAGTAGCGTGGTCAACCTTGAAGCAGGGAACGCCCAGGGCGACGCAGTTGCCGAAGAAGATTTCGGAATAGCTTTCTGCGATGATGGCCTTGATGCCCCAGCGCTTCAGAGCCTGAGGAGCGTGTTCACGGCTGGAACCGCAACCGAAGTTCTGGTTGGAAACCAGGATGGTGCCGTTCTTGTAGGCCGGGTCACGGAAGGGGTGAATCTTGCCCTGGGCTTCCAGGCCGGCGATATCGTCAGCGAAAGCGTTTGCGCCGAGACCTTCGAAAGTCACGCACTTGAGGAAGCGAGCCGGAATGATACGGTCGGTATCGATGTCGTTACCGCGAACAGGAACGCCGGAACCTTTAACGATGTCAATAGAATTCATTTTTAAATCTCCTTGTTCCTATTACTTGATGTACTTGCGGACGTCGGTAACCTTGCCTTCGATAGCGGCAGCGGCAACCATGGCGGGGCTCATCAAAATGGTACGGCCGGTGGGAGAACCCTGGCGGCCCTTGAAGTTACGGTTGCTGGAAGAAGCGCTAACCTGGCGGCCCTTCAGCTTATCCGGATTCATGGCGAGGCAGAGAGAGCAGCCAGCTTCACGCCATTCTGCACCTGCTTCCTTAAAGATCTTGTCGAGACCGAGAGCTTCTGCTTCAACCTTGATCTTCATGGAACCAGGAACAACCCACATCTTGACGGTGTCGGCAACCTTGTGGCCCTTGATGATTTCAGCAGCAGCCTGGAGGTCGGAGAGACGGCCGTTGGTGCAGGAACCCACGAATGCGATGTCGATGGGGGTGCCGATCATCTTGCCACCTTCTTCCCAGCCCATGTATTCATAAGCTTCGGAGATGACCTTCTTTTCGGAGCCTTCGAATTCTGCGATCTTCGGCATGTTGTCGTTGAGCTGGATTGCCTGTGCCGGAGTGATACCCCAGGTCACCATGGGTTCCAGGTTGTCGCAGTTGATTTCGATTTCGTCGTCGAACTGAGCGTCGGCGTCGGTAGCCACGGACTTCCAGTATGCAACGGCTTCATCCCACTTGTCTGCCTTGGGGGCGTAGGGCTTGCCCTTCAGGAATTCAAAAGTCTTTTCGTCGGGGTTGCAGTAGCCAACGCGTGCGCCGCCTTCGATAGCCATGTTACAGATGGTCATACGGCCTTCCATGCCCATAGCTTCGATGACGGGACCTGCAAATTCGTAAGCGTAGCCAACGCCACCGTTCACGCCAAGCTTGGCGATGTAGGCGAGGGCAACGTCCTTAGCGGTAACACCCGGCTTCAGCTTACCGGTGAAGTTGATGCGGCGGGTCTTGAGGGGGCTCATGGCCAAAGTCTGGGTAGCGAGAACGTCAGCAACCTGGCTGGTACCGATACCGAATGCGATAGCGCCGAAAGCGCCGTGGGTAGCAGTGTGGGAGTCACCGCAAGCGACGGTCATACCCGGCTGGGTAACGCCTTCTTCCGGGCCAACGATGTGGATCACGCCCTGTTCGCAGGTCTTGGGACCGAAGAACTTGATGCCGTTGGATTCAGTATTCTTTTCGATATGGGAGAACATTTCTTCGGAAATGCCATCCTGGAGAGGACGGTTACGTTCCGGGAAAGTGGTGGGAATAATGTGGTCAACGGTGGCGAAGGTGCGTTCCGGGAACAGGACCTTGGTGCCATCTTCACGGAGAGATGCGAAAGCCTGGGGGCTGGTCACTTCGTGGCAGAGGTGGAGACCGATGAAAAGCTGGCACTGGCCGCTGGGGAGCTTAGCAACAGTGTGGCTTTCGAAGATTTTCTGGTATAATGATTTTCCCATAGTGTGTCTCGTTTGTTGTTTTTTACAAAACTTCGTCTGGAAAATTGCTTTTCCAAAAATTCACGGACAAAGATAGTAAAAAGGAATTCGGACCTGTCCAATTTGCTTCAAAAGTTCTATGATCTGTGATGAAAAAAAAGAATGTTAAGAACTGTTTACATCTTGTTCGGAGAATGGTGTACAGTTGACGCATTTGGTGTGACCTTCATCAAAGGCGGGGTAACCGCTGTATACAAAAAAAACAATATTTATCTATATATATGACGGGGTTAAGGTTAAATTTTGTGAAAAAAAGGGCTTACCATATGAAAAAATCATTTTTAGGCTTAGCTTCTGTCGTCCCCGCATTGATGTTTGCGGCTTGTTCTGACGACGGTTCTTCAACCCCTGCTGCACAGGATCCTAATGCGGGCTTGATTACCAGTTCCGGTAGCGTTCAGATCCCGACTGATCCGAACAATCCGAATATCCCTGTCGTAAATTCCTCTGCCTCCAATCAGCCCGTTGTTGTGCCTAATCCCGAGGAAAACATTGCCGATCAGCCGATCTCCGAAGACGAAAAGAAGGATGACGGGGCTTCTTCTGTTGGTTCCTTGAAGATTAGTGTTGCTGGTGTTGCTGAAGTGGGTCCTTTTGCTTCTGGTGCTACGGTGACCGTTTCCAGCGTCGATGCAAAGACCATGACGGTGGGGGCTGCAGCTGTTAATACCAAGACCACGACTGCTTTGGGTAATTACACTGCTTCCGGTTCCTTGACTTCCGCTATTGGAAGTTTTGAAGCTTCCGGTAAGTTCTTTAATTTCTCTCTCCCGGATTTTTCCAATGTGAAGTCCCTCAAGGCTATTTCCGATCTGAGAAATCGTAACACTGTAAACATCAACATTCTTACACATCTGGAATATGGTCGTGTTCAGACATTGGTCGCTCAGCAGGGCTTAAGTTTTACTGCTGCAAAGGAACGTGCTGAAAAGGAAGTCCTTGCTGCATTTGGTTTCAAGTCTGATTCCACAATGTTTGAAGACATTTCTGTCTATCACATGACGGATGCTGCTGCAAGCCTCCTTGCTCTTACCGATGCAATGGAATCTAATCCTTCCTTGCTGGATGATTTGCTGAAGCTTACCGCCGATGATATCGCTGCAGATGGTAAACTAGATGAAAATGCAGTGAAGGCTCTTATTGGTGATGCAGCTTTCAATATGGATGTGAATATGAACATTTCATATCTTTCTGCAGCAAATAATGATGCCGATATTTCTACCTACACCATGCAGAAGAGATATCTGTGGGGCGCCATGTTCAACTTGGGTAGTTGCACTGACGCCAACCTGAACGAAGTAAAGAATAACAACAACCCCAACAGTACTATCCAGGACAAACATTTCATCTGTAGGGATGGCGGTTGGGCTGAAGCTTCTGCCGCGGCTGTCAAGAGCGCTGAAGTTGCGAAGACTGCTGGTGCTTGCGACGCTTCTACTGCTGGTAAGGTTGTTTCTTATACCGATGGCAATCAGTACATCTGTAAGAAGAATCTTTGGTCTGTGGCAACTGCTGATGACATTGCCGCTTCTCAGATTACGGTCGCCTGTAACTCCTCCAATGAAAGAGGTGTTGCAACTGCAAGTGGTTCTTCTTTCGTCTGCCTGAATGGTGTTTGGACCAAGGCTGCTCACGCCGCTATTGACTATTCCAAGGGCCGTGCCATGAATAAGAAACTCGGTCGTGGTATCAACTTCGGTAATTCCTGGGATGCTCCGGGTTCCGACGATGGTGGATGGGGTAACCGTATCAGTGATGGTGACTTTGCTACGGTGAAGGCTGCTGGCTTTAATTCTGTCCGTATTCCGGTTCGTTGGTATACAGGCATGTCCAGTAAGCTTTCTGGTGTGAAGGAAGATGTGCAGTTGGCCATTAAAGCTGGTCTTACCGTGATTATCAATAATCATCATAACCAGCCTGTTTATGATGCCGCCAACAATGGCTCCTTTGACAGTAAGCTGAATGATTTCAAGTCTGAATGGAAACAGGTTGCACAGGCCTTTGAATCTTTCCCGGACGACGCTATCGTCTTTGAAATTTTCAATGAACCCCATGATCCTATGTCCAATGCTCAGGTGAACAAGCTGATGTCTGCTGGTTATGAAACAATTCGTTCCATCTCCAAGGGCAAGACCATTATGTTCGAAGGCAATGGTTACGCTAAGTTCGCTCAGATTCAGAACCTCGATCTTCCTGCTGACGGCAATATCATCGTGTCTGGTCATTACTATGATCCGTATTCCTTTACTCATCAGGGGCATGGAGACAGCTATCCCTGCAATGCAAACGCCAAGGACGGAATTTCCAATATGGCCGGCAACTTCAAGAGCTATGCAGATTCTGCCGCTCGTTACTATCCGGACGTGAATGGCGGTTCTGTCCCCATGAATATGGGTGAATTCGGTGTTGCCAATAAGGGGCAGTGCTCTAGCATTTCTGATTCCAAGCGTGAAGCTTGGGTGGATGCTGTTGTCGCTCAGGCTGAAAAGTACGACATGAGCTGGCAGTACTGGTGCTTCAAGAACTGCGGTGGCTTCGAGGCTTCCAATGGCGGTTCTTGGCACGGAAACATGCTTAACGTCTTCAAGAAGTACTTCAAGTAGTATAAATTTGTAAAATAAAAATTCGGGACCTGGATTTTGCATCTAGGTCCCCTTTTTTTATAGCTCTGCTGGATAAGTGTTTGCGTGGTGCCAAAGCTGCGAAATTACTGAAAAAATGCTTGTGAAACGAACCGACAGTGCAGATTGTAAATTACATTTGTGCAGTAATAATACAGTAGGCCAACGGGCTTACAAATTACAACTTGTTTGCTAAGCGCATGTTTACGCCTAGCAGAGCTTTGGATAAAATGCCGTGATATGAAATGCTGGTGGTTATATCTTGTGGTTCTGTTTTCGGTGACTCTTGTAGTCATCTTGGATTTGTTTGCAAAGAATCAAGGTGAAGATGCTTTTGCGGACATTGTGAGTTCAGAAAGTCAGCAAGTTGTTTTAAAGGATTCCCTCTGGATGATTCTGGATTCCATGGAAAGGCAAATGGCTGAAGCATGGAAGAAGGATTCCGTAAAGACTCCGAAAAAATTTAAAGATTTCCGCCCTTTTGGAATGGGATACGCTCTAGAAGGTATCCATCCTGGGATGTCGATGTACGCATGGGTGAGTTCCCTTGCAGGGGATATTCCTGCGTCAAATGCTTATATTAGCATCGCATCGAAATTTAGCGATTTAGGGAATGTTTACGAGAAGTCGCGTAAGTCCTCCGAATTGGAGGTGGTTTTCTCGGTGGCCTACGATAGTGAGGCTATGAAAAAGACTGTTGAAATTCTCCATTCCACAGAACCGGATTCAAGTTTTGAAAAAGACTTGAGAAAGCAACTAGAGAGGACTAAATTCTTTTCAAAAGAACCTGTTCCCTCAAAGACGGGGAGGGATATAGAAAAGGATGTAGATAAATTATTGAAGGATTTACTCCAAGGAGGGATTGTTAAGAAAGATTCATTTGCCATTACTCAAGAAGATACCCTTAAGGCTTATTTCCGGTTTGTTGCAAAGGTGGCGTTTTTTAAAGTTCAGACTAACATAAGGATTTGTCGAGATGCCCCGGAAAAAGGAACGATGAGGCCGCTTTGCGACGTGATCGTCAACGACTCCCTTTATCATTGCTTTAGGATAGAATATTTGACTTATGGCGATCGTATGATTGCCTTCAGGTGTGAAGATGGAACTAAGAGCTTTGAGGAATCTGCTAAAGACCCCTGGGACTTTGATTTGCTATATGATGCTCCCTATGATGAGCTAAAGAAACTATGGTTGGAGCGTGGTTTGGAAGTTCCTGGTGGCTCTAACATGAAACCTCTGGAAATGTTAAAACATCACATATAGAACAACCCAACCCCCGTACATAAAAAGACCCTCGTTCACGCGAAGGTCTTTACTAGCGACAAACGACTTCCTTCAAGTACGCGCTGTGTTCCTGAAAAAGGTGTTGATGACCGAACGTTCCTATCCAGACGAGCGATCAACACCGGTGTTACCGTGAGCAAAAAGGACCGGTATGAGCCGGTCCTTTTTTGCGAGAACGAGCGCACAGCGTAGGTTGTTGTCCTAACGTACTGCGCGAGTGGTCTACTTAGTCTCGAACTTGTAGGCGTCCTTATAGTAGGCGATCATTTCGTCGCTGCTGCGGAATCCGCCGTTACGGATAGCGTTGCGAACGTCAGGATCCTTCTTGGAAAGGAGGGTGATTTCGCGGGCGACGTCCTTGAAGAATAGTTCGTTTGCTGCGCGGTCTACATGAACCTGCTGGTATTCCAGACGGTAATTACGTTCCAGCATCTGGAAAAGTTCAGACTGACATGCGTTTTCCGGGGGATTTTTCTTAGCAACAGGCATATAGCACTTGTTGATGTAATCCTGCTTCATGGATACGATCAGGTCGTCAATCGCAGGAATATTGTGATCCATGTCGTGAGATGCCAACTGGGCTTTAGGAGTCTTGATACCGGAGCATCCGGCGAGGAGGGTTGCGGCAACTGCAGAGATCACCAAAACACTAAACTTCATTCTTTTTCCTTTCTATTTATTGAAGTTACCCAAATCCCTAATTCCGATGTCAAAGTTACTTAATTGTGGATAACTTGGCGAGAGTGAAAATGTAATAATTCGCTTATAATTACCGCAAAAGAATGCTTGTTTGTGATGTAAGTCACGTAAAAGGAATGTTGATGATTTCACAACAAGTACAAGGACAAATCGAAACGATTTTTTGTACAAACTTACTTCAGAGATTTTGGCTTGAAACGGTAATACCAGGTGATAGGATCCATCACCTTGTACTTAATATTCCCGAGACGTTTAGTGCCGTTTTTGTCGACGATTCCAGTGACGATGTGTGCGTGTGGACCGGTTGTATGTCCTGATGTTCCTACTGTTGCAATGGGATCGCCTGCCATCACTTCCTGACCGTCCAGATAAAGTAATTTGTCGCAGTGCATAAACACCACAACCTGTTTTTCGTGAACAAGACCGATGATGATCCCGCCGCGTTCGTCTTTGCTGGTCCAGGCCTTTGCTGAGAAGGGGGCGAGAATGCGGGCACCCTGCTTTCCTGCTACGTCAATCGCTTGATGTTTACGATTTGTCTGTGTCTGGTTTTCGTAGTAGAATTCCGTCAGGTAAGCGATACTGTCGGAGTAAATGGACGTCCAGTATTTCCATGCGGAACCAGTTGAGTCTGCTGAAGTTTCGTTGAACATGTCGGGACGGGAAAACTTGATTACGGTTCCTGCAGGAGGGATAATCTGGTTGTTTTCCTTGGTCCATGCATTTGCGTTGTAACCGTTTTCGTCCAGCGTTACATCCATATATTGCTTGACCATCTTTTCGTCAGCAACAAGCGCGCAGAAACGGCCGATTCCGTATCTTGCAACACGGTTCACGGATTCCTTGCCGTCAAAGGTGTATTCGAATGATGGTGCCGTGGTGATAATATCACGTTCGTGAATTCTATTTCTTGTGTTGGATACACTTGGTTCCAGCTTGGATACGAACAGGAACGGGATAAGAACTGCGATGATTAGGAAGATGGGGTAGAACTTCCTGAATAATTTTGGAATGCCGTCCAATGGATTCTTCTGGAGGATCTGTACCTTGTGAAGGCTCTCAATGGTCGATCCAAAAGACTTGGGATTCTTTTTCCACGCCTGATTAGTCTTAAGGACGGTGCATTCCTTGGTGAAGGATTGGCTTGCGTTAATCGTTGCTGCGGCCCTGGGGAAGCGCTTCTTATTGGGCTTCTCGTTGAATAACCAGAGAATATTTGTTTGCTGCAATCCTTTAAGATCTTCAATCTGCTCGCAGGCGAAATCCATGTCCTTTCCTGCGATTACAAGAAGTCTTGTCACCAGAGGAATGTAGGTCGCCTCTTCATGGTTCATGTCCATGGGGACGATGCCGAGAATCTGAGGGACGTATTCCTGTATCAGTTGAAGATTGTGATAGAGGTTTCTAAACTGGTCGTCGTTGGTGGGGAGGAGTCTATTTCCGGAGATGATGCAGGAACCTTCGCCGAGGCTGTCCAGCTCCTGCTTGGTAACGAGTCGTTCCAGCAGGTCGTTTACGTAGATGTTTCCTACGGTTTCTGCTTTTCCGGAAAAATCCACAACAACAAAACGAGCGCCGGCGTTTAATGCCAGCGCTGTATCTTGCAAGGTTTCTAGGGGTAAATCCGATTCGCCAGAAAAGGCAAAAAGGGTTAGACCACCTTGCTTGTACAAGTAGTCTAGAACCTTATAGCGCATTCAGAAGATTATGCCTTAGCAGTGCCGCGGGGATAGGTGAAGCCTGCGGGAGGTGCTGCGACGAACTTATCCACCTGGAGGTAGAGTTCTTCTGCAGATGCGGAGGGGTTAAAATAAATTTCCTGGTTGCGGTTCTGGGTGCGGCCCTTGAGAGGTTCGCTACGACGAGAGCGGCTTACAACGCCCAGGGGGAGCACTTCCAGCAAGGGGAGCAGGCCAAAGTAACGGAACAGGCTGAAATTCTTCTGCCAGGTAGCGCGTTCGGCGAGAATTGCGAAGGTGCCGTCGAAGATGGACTTGGACTGGAGCAGTTCGTCGGAAGTCATGGTGACCAGTTCGTGGTTGGTGGGGAAGTTGTTCACGAAGTTGACCATGTCGCCCTTGAGATAGTTGGCGTCGCAGAGGAATACGAATTTCATTGTTTTACCTATGTGTTTAATAAAAACAGGATTTATTTCTGTTCATTGTTAAGATAGCTTTCTTCGATAATTTTGTCTTGAAATTTGTAGTGCTCAAATGAGCTGAAAAGTGAAAAAGCGCTGAATTTTACAAAAAGTTTACAAAAAGCTCTTTCCGAGGGCAAAAAATGTTTTTTGAGGGGGCTAATCGTAATTCGTTGATAGTCAACGACTTGCGAAAAAAAATGAAATTTGTCAAGTCGTATTGTTAAAAAAAAGCAAGATTTTTTGCAGAAAATGTGAAAAAAAACACAATAAATCGTTATATTTGAGCCGATTAATTGCGCAAACCACTTGCGTATTTTTTGTGTTTTTGGCGTTAAAGGCAAAAATGAAGAGAATGGTATAGTGGATGGAAATTATGGGAGATCAAAAATGAGACGAAAGAATTGGTCTGTGGCGGCACTCCTTGCTTCTGCTGGACTTCTTGCTTCCCTTGGTGTAGCTCAGGAAGCTGGTGAAGCAGCAGCAAATGAAGCACCGTCTGTAAGTGGAATTCCTGGTGAATCCATTGATGAAGGTGGCAAGTTTGCTCCTATCAAGCTGGACCAGTATGTGTCCGACGATATGGACAAGCCTGAACAGCTCAAGTGGTCCGTTAGTGGCAACAAGATGCTGAAGGTTACCATTTCTAAGGATCGTATTGCAACGATTGAAACTCCGGACCAGTACTGGAACGGTAACGAAGACATTACCTTCGCTGCTACCGATACTAAGGGCGCCGTAGGTTCCGAAACTGCGAACTTCAATGTTGAATCCGTGAACAATCCGCCGGTGGTGGCTCAGATTCCTGACCAGACCATCGATGAAGGTCAGAAGTTCACCAAGATTCGTCTGGATGACTTTGTTACCGACCCTGACCATCCCAAGAACCAGATGCTCTGGGAATTTGACATTACTCCCAATGGCAAGGATCAGGCCGAAGGTGACCTGAACGTGGAAATCGACCAGAACCGTGTCGCTACCATCGTTATTCCCGATCCCAACTGGTATGGTTCCGCTAAGATTAAGTTCACTGCAACTGACGGTGAATATGCTAGCGATTCCAAGACTGCAATCTTTACCGTGAAGCCTATCAACGATGCTCCGGTCATGCAGAAGATTCCTGACCAGACCATCGAAGAAAAGAACGAATTCGAATCCATCAGTCTCACTGATTTCGTAACTGATGTGGATGACGATGTTTCCAAGCTGAAGTGGACCATTACTGGCGGTAAGGACTTGAAGATCGATGTCGATAAGTACGGCACCGCAAATATCAAGATTCCGAATGAATACTGGAATGGTTCTGAAAACTTCACCGTCACTGCAACTGATGCTGCTGGCGCTTCTGCAAGCTCCAAGCTCACCCTTACAGTGAAGTCCATCAACGATGCTCCGGAATTTGTACAGGAAGTTCCTGAACAAACTATCGAAGAAAAGCAGGAATTCAAGCCTATCGAACTGGATAAGCTTGTTAAGGATCCTGATCATCCTTACGAACAACTTAAGTGGACCGTTTCTGGCAACAAGGACCTGAAGGTCAATATTGCTGGTAAGACTGCTACCATCAAGATTCCGAACAAACTCTGGAACGGCAGCGAATCCATCAAGTTCAAGGTTTGCGATCCGGAAGGCGCTTGCGCTGAATCCGAAAATTCCTTCACCGTCAACTCTGTAAATGACGTTCCGACTTTCGTGAAGACCATCCCGAACCAGAACATTGACGAAAAGAAGACTTTCGCCAAGATCAAACTGGACGATTACATCGAGGATGCTGACCACAAGAAGAGCGAACTCTCCTGGGAAGCCGATGTGAAGCATCAGGGAAAGGAACCGGAATCCGGTACCTTGAATGTAAATATCGATGAATCCCATGTGGCATCCATTGAAATTCCGGATACCTACTGGAACGGTACTGCAGTGGTGACCTTCACCTGTACTGACCCCGAAGGCGCTTCCGTAAAGCAGAACGTTACTCTGTCTGTAAAGTCGATTAACGATCTGCCCGTATTCACCAAGATTCCTGATCAGACCATCGAAGAAAAGAATGAATTCAATTCCATTAACCTGGAAGAATTCCTTTCCGATGCTGACCATGACATTTCCAAGCTGAAGATTGATATCACTGGCAACAAGGATATCAAGGTCGATCTGAATTCCAAGACTCGCGACGTTTCCTTCAAGACTCCGAACGAACTCTGGAATGGTTCCGAAACCATCACCTTTACTGCAACCGACCCGGAAGGCGGCGTTGCCAAGACTCAGATGAAGCTGACCGTGAAGTCCATCAATGATCCTCCCGTCATGAAGGACATTCCGGAACAGACCATCAAGGAAAAAGGCCAGTTCAAGCCTGTTGAACTGGACAAGTATGTTGAAGATCTGGACCACTCTAAGGATAAGCTGAAGTGGACTGTTACCGGTCAGCGTGAACTGAAGGTTGTTGTGGACGGTAGCCGTGTCCTGAAGGTTACTCCGCCCAGCCCGCAGTGGAACGGTTCCGAAACACTCACCATCAAGGTGACTGACCCGGAAGGCGCAACAGACGAACGCACTGTTGCATACACCGTCGAATCCGTGAACGATGTTCCGGAATTTGTAAAGCAGATTGCTCCGCAGACTATTAAGGAAAAGTCTCAGTTCCAGCCCATCAAGCTGGGTGAAATGGTCCGTGACCTGGATAATAAGCTCAGTGACTTGACCTTCACCGTTGATGTGAAGTCCTCTGTCAAGGGTAAGGACGCCGGCCTCACTGTTGAAATTGATGCTCAGCAGGTGGCTAAGATCATCATTCCTAACAAGCTGTGGAATGGTGCCGACGAAATCACCTTTACTGTCACTGACCCGGAAGGCGCAACCGCTTCTTCTAAGGCTCTGTTCACCGTTCAGTCCGTGAACGACGTTCCGACCCTCAAGAAGATTCCTGACCAGATGATTGACGAAAAGATGGAATTCGCATCCATCAACCTTGCTGAACTGGCTGCTGACGCTGACCATGAATTCAAGCTGTTGAAGTGGTCCGTCTCTGGCAACAAGGACCTGAAGATTGATATTTCCAAGGATGGCGTTGCTACTGTTAAGACTCCGTCCAAGCTGTGGAACGGTTCCGAAAAGGTAACCTTCACTGTTACTGACCCGGAAGGCGCTTCTGCAAAGAGCGAAGCTGTGTTTACAGTGAAGTCCATCAATGACGCTCCTGTCATGAAGGATATCGCAAACCAGACCATCAAGGAAAAGGGCGAATTCAAGTCTATTGACCTGAATGAATACGTCACCGACCTTGACCACGACAAGAAAAACCTGAAGTGGACTGTTTCTGGTAACAAGGACCTGAAGGTTGTTGTCGACAATAACAAGATTGCTACTATCACCACTCCGAACAAGTACTGGAACGGTTCTGAAAAGGTAACCTTCACTGTTACTGACCCGGAAGGTGCAATGGATAAGCGCACTGTTACCTTCACTGTTGAATCTGTCAATGACCTGCCTGTATTCACCAAGCCCATCAAGGACCAGACCATTCAGGAAAAGCGTGAATTCGCTATTATCAACCTGAACGATATCGTCAATGATCCGGACCATAAGGCTGAACAGTTGACTTGGTCCTTCGACGTGAAGGGCGCAAAGGGTGCTCCTAAGGGTTATACCCCCAAGCTGACCGTCTCTGTGGATGACCAGCGTATGGCTAAGGTTGTCATTCCGGACAAGTATTGGAATGGTGCCGAAGAAATCACCTTCAAGGTTGAAGACCCGGATGGTGGTAAGGCAACTTGCACCGCTCTGTTCACCGTTGCATCTGTGAACGATGCTCCGATTATTGGCAAGATTAATGACCAGACCGTTAACGAAAAGGAATCCTTTGCTGACTTTGACCTGGCTGCAATCGTTAAAGATCCGGATCACGCATTCGATAAGCTTAAGATTGAAGTTACTGGCAATAAGGATTTGAAGGTGAACGTGGGTAAGGACGGCAAGGTTTCCGTCAAGACTCCGAGCAACCTTTGGAATGGTTCTGAAAAGATTACCTTCACTGTCACTGACCCGGAAGGTGCCTCTGCTAAGGCTACTGCCGCATTTACCGTGAAGTCCATCAACGATCCTCCTGTCATGAAGGATATTGCTGATCAGAAGATCAAGGAAAAGGGCTCCTTCAAGTCCTTCAACCTGGATGATTTCGTTACTGACCTCGATCATCCGAAGGCTAAGCTGAAGTGGAAGATCGAAGGTGCTAAGGAACTGAAGGTTGCTATGGACGCAAGCCACAATGTGTCTATCTCTCAGCCGAATCAGTACTGGCATGGTTCCGAAAAGATTAAGTTCTCCGTTGTCGACCCTGAAGGCGCAACCGATAGCCGTACCGTTACCTTCACAGTAGAATCCGTGAATGACGCTCCGGTCTTCGTACGCGAACTGAAGGATCAGTTCATCGACGAAAAGAAGGAATTTGCAAAGATCAAGCTGGATGACCTGGTCAATGACCCGGATCACCAGAAGGGTGAATTGAAGTGGAGCTTTGATGTGAAGCCTGCAAAGGCCGGTGCTGCAGAAGCATCCGCAAAGGGCAAGAAGGCAAAGAAGGCTGAACCTGAAACTGCTGCTCCTGCAACTGAATCTCTTAACGTGAAGGTAGAAACTGTCAATGGCCAGCGTGTCGCTGTAATCGCTATTCCCAACAAGTACTGGAATGGTGCTGCTGACATTACCTTCAATGTAACTGACCCGGAAGGTGCAAAGGCTTCCAAGACCGCACACTTTGAAGTTCGTTCTATCAACGATGCTCCGAAGATTTCCGACAAGGCTCCGAAGGGTGAAACCATCCGCGAAGGTGGCCGTTTCAAGACTGTTGACCTGTCCACTCTCGCTTCCGACCCGGATCACAAGACTTCTCAGCTGAAGTGGAGTGTTTCTGGCAATAAGCAGCTGAAGGTGGATCTCCGTAAGGATAACACTGCTATTGTCTCTGTGCCGAATGACCAGTGGAATGGCAAGGAAATGATTACCTTCACCGTTACCGACCCGGAAGGCGCTTCTGCTAACGTGAAGATGGTCTTCGAAGTGACCCGCGTGAACGACGCTCCGGTACTGGTAAAGAAGATTGCTGATCAGAAGATCAAGGAAAAGGAAACCTTCAAGCAGATCAAGCTTGACGAATACGTGAAGGATCCGGATAACAAGCCCAATGAACTCATTTGGACGGTTACCGGTAACAAGAAGCTGAAGGCTGAAATTTCTCCGAGCCGCGTCCTTACCGTTAGCGCTCCTGATCCGCACTTCTGGTGTGCTCCGGAAGCTCTGGTGATCATGGTGAAGGACCCGGAAGGCCTGGCAACTTCTCAGATCGTGAACTTCGAAATCACTTCTGTGAACGATGCTCCTGTCATGAAGGATATTCCTGACCAGAAGATCAAGGAAAAGGGTATCTTCAAGGAAATCGACCTGAACAAGTTCGTGAAGGATCCGGACCATGCTAATAATGAACTGACCTGGACCGTCAAGGTCGCTAAGGTTTCCGCTGCTGCCGCTCCTGCCAAGAAGCCTGCTAAGAAGGCTGCCAAGAAGGGTAAGGAAGCTGCCGCCGAACCTGCTGCTGAACCGGCCGATGAATTCCAGGTTGAAATTGACAGCAAGAACATTGCTCGTGTGAAGTTGCCGAATAAGTACTGGAACGGTGAACGTAACGTGACCTTCACTGTTACCGACCCGGAAGGTGCTAAGGATTCTCGTACTGTCAACTTCCTCGTTGAATCCGTGAACGATGCTCCTGTGATTAAGCCTATCCCGGTTCAGTCTATTGAGGAAAAGAAGCAGTTCGAACCTATTGACCTGACTCAGTATGTTTCTGATCCGGATCACAAGTTTGAACAGCTGAAGTTCCAGCTCTCTGAACCTCGTGCACTCAAGGCATCCATCAATGCCAAGAAGCAGCTGGTGGTTACCACTCCGAACAAGTACTGGAATGGTTCCGAAAAGATTAAGCTGGATGTCTATGACCCGGAAGAAGCTAAGGCTTCTGTCCAGATCGTCTTCGAAGTTACTCCGGTAAACGATCCTCCTGTAATCAAGCACATTGCTGGTCAGAAGATCAAGGAAAAGGAAAAGTTCCAGGTGGTTGACCTGTCCAAGGCTGCAGAAGACCCGGACAACAAGCCCAATGAACTGACCTGGACGGTTACTGGCAACAAGGCTCTGAAGGTCGATATCAAGGGTACCCGTGCTCAGATTCTCACTCCGAATCCCAACTGGAACGGTAAGGAAACTCTGACCTTCACTGTGAAGGATATTGCAGGTGCATCCGCATCTACCACTGCTACCTTCGAAGTGATCCCGGTGAACGATCCTCCTGCTCTGAAGCCGGTTCAGCCTTTCACTATCGATGAAAAGAAGACCTTCGCTCCGTTTGACTTTAGTAAGGTTGTGAGCGATCCGGATAACAAGCTGGAAGAACTGGTTTGGACTCTGGATAACGAAACTCCTGCTTCCAAGAATGCTAAGGCTGGTGGTAAGAAGGGTAAGGCTGCTAAGGGTAGCGAACCTGCCGTCAAGCATGAACTGCACTTCGAAATCAGCGATAAGGGTGTCCTTACCTGCGAAATTCCCAACAAGCTGTGGAACGGCTCTGAAACTGTGACTGTGAACGTCTTTGACCCGGCTGGCGAAAAGGCTTCTGTCCAGGTGAAGTACACTGTTAAGCCGGTGAACGATCCTCCTGTTGTTAAGGAAATTCCGGGCCAGGAAACCTTCGAAGGCAAGCCCTTCAAGACCATCAAGCTGGACCAGTACGTAACTGACCCTGACCACAAGGTTAACGAAATCAAGTGGAAGGTCTCTGGCGCTAAGAATCTTGCTGTGGAAATCAACGGCAACCGTGAAGCTAACATCCGCCCGAAGAAGGGTGACTGGTTCGGTGATGAAACTCTGGTATTCACTGCACAGGATCCTGCTGGTGGCATGGACAAGGCTGTTGCTAAGTTTGTCGTAAAGCATGTAAATGCTGCCCCGATTATGAAGCCGTTCCGTGAAGATGGCTATACCATCAAGGAAGACGATAAGGGTGGTGTGATTGCTCAGTTCAACCTGCAGCAGATTGCTCGCGACAAGGATCATCGCTTTGAAGACCTGAAGTGGTCCTTCACTGGCAATAAGTTCCTCGTTGTGAAGTATGACAAGAACAAGAAGACTGTTGCTGTGATGCAGCCCCATGAAAACTGGAACGGCAAGCCGGAAAAGATTACCTTCACTGTGACTGACCCGGATGGCGCAAAGGCTAGCCAGAGCGCAATCTTCACTGTCATGCCTGTGAATGACCTGCCGGTCGCAAGCAATATGACTTACATGACTCAGGAAGGCGAAGAACTGAAGGTTTCTGCTTCTGAAGGTCTGATGTCTGCAATTAGCGATGCCGATGGCGAAAAGCCGGTCTCTGTTCAGGTTGTCCAGAAGCCGCGCAACGGTAAGATTACCTTAAACGAAAAGGATGGTTCCTTCACCTATATGCCGAATAAGGGCTTCTCCGGTCTGGATGAGTTCACTTACAAGGCCAAGGATCCGGCTGGTGCCTTCTCCAACATTGCGACTGCAGAAGTCAACGTCAGCTTCAAGATGAATGACCTCCGCGGTGGTAAGAAGGCCGAAAAGAAGGCTGAAGAAAAGAAGGAAGAACCGAAGGATGCTCCTAAGGGCAAGAAGAAGAAGCGTAAGTAATCTTTGAACGCCTGGGAATCTTCCCTGAAATTCAAAAAGATCCTGTGGATAAAACCACAGGGTCTTTTTTTTCGTGACGAACCGATTGTGTTTCGGATTGGAAACCTTTGTTGTAAAGTTCTCAAGGGTAAGTTTGGGTGTAGGGTAATTATTAGGGCAATACCTGCTCCATGGATTTATATTAGACTAGGTGATATTGAAACTTTATATTAAAGGGATGATTATGGTGAAAGGTATGTTTTGGGTTGCAGGTCTTGCTTTTGGACTGTCTGTATGTTCTAGTGCAGTAAGTGCAGCAGAAATGGCTTCTTCTGGCTATAGCTGGAGTGCGGTTAGCATGGGTGGCGGCGGATTCGTGAGTGCAGTGATTGCATCTCCGCTTGAAAAGGGCCTTTTTTATGCCCGTACGGACGTGGGTGGCGCCTATCGTTGGGATGAGGCTACTGCCCGCTGGGTATCCCTCATGGACTGGGTTGATATTTCTGAACGTGGTTTACTTGGTGTGGAAGCTATTGCTGTCGACCCTCAGGAAGAAGGCGTCGTGTATATGATGACCGGGACCACTTACTGGAATAATGGCCGAAGCGCTTTCCTCCGCAGTAAGGACCGTGGTAATTCCTGGGAAGTTCTCTACACTTTGGATACTGACGGCACTAAGGGTACTAAGGTGGAGCGTTTTGGCGCTCATGGTAATGGCATGGGCCGCGGTAACGGTGAAGCCTTGGCCATTGACCCAAATAATTCCAAGATTATGTTCTATGGCTCCAAGAATAAGGGCCTGTGGAAGTCGGAGGATAACGGCTCTAGCTGGACTCATGTGGATGCATGGACAAAGGCGGCTGGCTCCGATACGACCTGGAACGGTTCCGGTTTTAGCTTTGTTCAGTATGCTCCCGGTAGCTCAAAGAATCTTTACGCGGGCTTCCTTCGTGAAGGAACCTCAGCCGGCAAGACTTTTGAAAACGTCTTTAAGTCCGAGGATGGTGGCGCTACCTGGAAGGCATTGCCGATTCCCGATGAACTGCGTACTACCAAGGGCGGCGGCATTGTACGCCTGATGCCCCAGCGAGCTGTGATTACCAAGGATGGTAACACCATGGTGGTTACTTTTGCCGATGGCGCTGGCCCTCATTCCATGGGCTGGGACGAAGGCTGGGGCCCCATCTGGGATGGATTTGGCCGTGGTTCCGTCTTGAAATGTGACTTGAAGACGGGTACCTGGACTGACGTTTCCCCTGAAGATTATCTGGATGGGGAAGGGGAGGCCAAGTACGATATGACGGACTACTCCAACACGGATAAGTACGAATATATTGCACCTTATGGTGGCATTACCATTAACCCCAATGATGATCTTGAAATGGTGGTGACAACCGAGGGTTACAATGGCCCTCAGTTCTGGTACAAGAAGGATCAGGATGGCAAGGATGTCTGGAGTGACCGCTGGGGTTCCAACATATTCCATACGACCGATGGCGGTGAAACCTGGGTAGCATCCTTTAGATATTACTGGATGGAAGGCGGTGTTTATCCTACAACTCAGCAGATGGATGCCAATGGAATCGGCTGGATGCATGACGGTTCCATTCACTGGGCGGGAAGCGTTGCTATGGATCCTTTTGATCATGACCGCGTTTTCATTACGTCCGGTAATGGTATTTTCCGTACGGACAACCTGACGGATTATTCCGTCAAGAAGGCTGAAAACTCCTGGGAATCGGACGAAGTGACCATGAACCAGGTGTGGCATTTTAGCGCTCACGGCGTGGAGGAAACGGTTCCTTTTGAAGTGGTGAGCATTCCGGGCGGTCCCATGATTTCCATCATTGGTGACTACGATGGTTTCCGTCACGAAGACGTAACCAAGTTTCCGCAGTATCGCCACATGACCAATGTGAGTGGAACTGCAGTCCCGCTGGGAACGACTCAGGGCCTGGCATACGCCTACAAGTCTGGCACGCTGGTAAAGGTGGCTAATGCACGAGCCTACGAGGGAAAGTACAATGATGTTCCTATTGAACCGCTGCAGTTCTCCAGCGATTCTGGCCGTACATGGACGGTGGGGACTTACTGCGATTTGAGCCAGAAGATCGCCAATGGTACTGCAGCCATCTCTACGGATGGTGAGGTCGCCCTCTTTGTTCCTATGGAAGGAAGCACTAGCGTCTATCGCCATAGCAATGCCGCCTATACGGAAGTGACGGGTATCGACAATGGATCCTTCGTGGTGGGCGATCCGGAAAATGCGGATGTATTCTATGCCTATAACAAGACGGAAGGCAAGTTCTATAAGAGTTCCGACAAGGGAGCCTCTTTTGCGGCTGTTGGTACTCCTGGTGTAAGTGCCTTCAAGAAGTTCCGTGCTATTCCAGGCTATGAAGGTGACCTGTGGTTGCCTATTGCGGTGCAGGATCCTTCTACGGGTGTGGGCGTCAGCGGAAGCCTGCAGCACTCTACTGACGGTGGCAAGACCTGGACTGCGGTATCCGGCGTCGGTTACTGTGAAGCCGTTGGTTTTGGGGCTCCCAAGACCAAGGGCGGATATCCCGCAATTTACGTGTATGCCACTATTGATGGTGTGACGGGCGTATTCGGCTCTGACGATAAGGGGGTGACTTGGACCCGCGTGAACGATGACGGCCATGAATATGGCGGTCTGGCAAATGGCGAATTCGTGATGGGCGACATGAACACTTACGGTGTCGTGTACATGAGTACTGCGGGTAGAGGCATTGCTGTGCGCGTTCCCGACAATTGGGACATGAACAGTTCTACTTCTAACGGTAGCCTGAAGGTTGAATCCAAGGCTCCTGCGGTATCCAGCGCCAAGGCTGTTTATGCCCACGGTAACCTGGAACTGACCTTGAAGAATGCTGGGGCCCGAGTGTCCGTGTTTGATATGAAGGGCAAACGGTTGCTATCCCGCGAATATAACGGTTCTGCAAGCGTTCCCCTGAAGGAACTGATTAGCGCCAAGGGCAGTTACTATGTGCGGGTCGAAAGCGGAAAGCAGGTGCTGTTCAGTAATCGCGTGCTGATTGCCCGATAAGAATATCTTGTTCTGTGAAAAACGAAAAATCCAGCGGGTTTTACCTGCTGGATTTTTTATTACGAGCGGATTTATTTCTGATTCGTAATATGGAAAATTACTTTCCGCGCTTGCCCTTGGAGGACTTGGATTCGTACCATTCATCGAAGGTAATGGAACGATCGAGGACGCCGTCCGGTGTCAGTTCAAGAACGCGGTTTGCAACGGTCTGTGCAAATTCGTGGTCCTGAGTACAGAAGATGATGGGGCCCTGGAAAGCGGTCAGGCCGTTGTTCAGGGCGGTAATGGCTTCCAAGTCCAGGTGAGCGGTGGGTTCGTCCAACAGCAGGCAGTTTGCGTTGGAAAGCATCATCTTGGAGAGCATGCAGCGGACCTTTTCGCCACCGGAAAGGACGTTACAGCACTTCAGGGCTTCTTCGCCTGTGAAGAGCATACGGCCAAGGAACCCGCGGATGAAGGTTTCGTCCTGTTCCTTGCTGTACTGACGGAGCCAATCCACCAGGGAGAGCTCGCTTTGGAAGTAGGCGTCGTTGTTCTTGGGGAAATAGTTCTGGGTAATGGTGTTGCCCCATTTGATGACGCCTTCCGGTGCCGGGGTTTCACCAGCGATCAGCTGGAAGAATGCGGTCTTGAGAGTGCCGTATTCGCCAACGAGAGCCACCTTGTCGCCAGCGTTCAGCTTGAAGTTCAAACCCTTGCAGATAATGCCGTCGCCACCGTCGATAGTTGCGTTGTTCACTTCCAGCACAATTTTACCCGGTTCGCGGTCCATCTTGAAGTTGACCCAGGGGAACTTACGGCTGGAGGCCGGCATTTCATCCACGGTCATCTTGTCCAGGAGCTTCTTACGGGAAGTGGCCTGCTTGGCCTTTGCTGCGTTGGATGCGAAGCGGCGGATAAAGGCCTTCAATTCTTCGATCTTTTCTTCGGCACGGCGGTTCTGGTCCTTGCGCTGTTTCTGGGCCAGCTGGCTAGCTGCATACCAGAATTCGTAGTTACCACCGTAGATGTTGATCTTGCCGTAGTCGATATCGCAAGTGTGGGTGCAGACCGTATTGAGAAAGTGACGGTCATGGCTCACCACGATCACCACGTTTTCAAAACGCTCGAGATAGTCTTCCAGCCAGGCGACGGTATCCAGGTCCAAGTGGTTGGTAGGTTCGTCAAGGAGGAGAATGTCGGGGTTTCCAAAGAGGGCCTGTGCCAAAAGCACGCGGATTTTCTGGTTGCCATCCAGGTCTGCCATGAGGCTGTAATGGAATTCTTCAGGAATGCCAAGACCCTTCAGGAGGACGGCTGCGCTGGAGTCGGCTTCGTAACCGCCGATTTCGCCAAAGCGTTCTTCCACCTTGATGGCTTCCTCGCCTTGTTCGTCGGTCATTTCCGGAAGAGCGTACAGTTCTTCGCGACGCTTGCCCAGTTCGTACAGTTCCGGGAAACCCATCATGACGGTTTCCAGAACGGTGTTCTGTTCGTAGGCGAAGTGGTCCTGCTTAAGGACGGCAATACGTTCGCCAGGGTTCTTGGTGACTTCACCAGTGTTGGGTTCCAGATCGCCAGAAAGGATCTTGAGGAATGTGGATTTGCCAGCGCCGTTTGCGCCGATAACGCCATAGCAGTTACCAGGCTTAAAGGAAAGATTTACTTCCTTGAAAAGGACGCGGCTGCCATACTGAAGACTTACATTAGAAACATTTAACATGGCGCCAAATTTAGAAAAATTTTAATGAACCTTAAAGAGTTTCTTGCCGTTCAGGCCGTACTCAATCCAGCGATCTTCGGAATCCTTACGCAAAATTCGTACTTGTCCCTTGTTGCGGACCAGCTTGACAGAACTTTCTGCAATGGAGGGAGTAAGGGTGTTGCCGATAGCGTCCGGTTCCTGGCCCGGATTTTCCTGGCTGGATTCGGAAAGGCTGGTGGTAAGACCAACTACAGCCTGCTTGGGATTGTCGATATCGTCTTCAATGTTACTGAATACGCCAGACATCATGGAGGTTCCGAACCAGCCCAGGAATTGCTCGAAATACATCTCGTTATGGAGGGTGTCTTCTTCCATGCCGCTGGGGTCTACTGCCAAACCGAAATAGTCCGCGTCCTTGTCGTAGAACTTAGCCATTTCCTGGCTGAAAGCCTTCTTGTCTTCGTCGGTACCTACGGCCATGGCGGCAGTTGCCCACATGCCGATGGTCATGGGGCTATGTTCACGACGGTGGCGGGTGATGGTTCCGCCCACCATATCCGTCCATACATCCTCTGCGGGGAGAAGCTGGCCGTCCATCTGGAAAAAGTTTGCGGCTTCTGCTCCGCCGATGGAGTTGATGAAATTCATGGAATTCTGGAGGAATGTCTTGGCGCGGGGTTCGTCAAACCAGATGGCGTCAATGGCGACGCGCCACAAAATACGGATGGCATCCTTAAAGAAGGCCTTTGCGTTAAAATAGGCGTTGTAACCCAGGGATCCGGAGGGGCTTCCATCGGGCTTCATCCAGTCAGGAACCATGCCCAGACTGTAGCCGGGACTATTGGCGATAATTTCATAGCTGCGGTCTACCACCTTGTTCCAGTCATGATTGGAATCGTACTTTGCAAAAATCTTGTACCAGGCGGGGGAGAAATAGCCCACATTCACGAAACTCTCTCCGCCCCAGCCTGCGCCAGGAGCCAGAGTACCCTTACTGGTAATCTGTTCCGTTTCCCACATTTTGCCCATCATCTTCTTGGCGTGTTCCAGGTATTTTTTCCCGGAAGGATCTGTATAATCTTTCCACTTGCCCCCATCCACCAGTTTCTGGGCAAAGACCAGAGAGAGAATGATATCTTCTTCTGCGTCTGTTGCGGCGCCTTGCGACTTGCTGCCACTCAGTTTCAGCTGCCAGTCGTAAAAGTTGCCGTTCCACATTTCCTTGTTGGCTGCAGACCAAATCTTGTTGAAGGTTTCCTGATCGTTGGCATAAAGGGCCACCAGCATTCCGTAGCCCACCGCTTCACTCACTGCGTCCCCAGGGTATTCGCTCTTGGGACGGTGAACCAGACCTGCGCCCACACCATTTTCGTACGGTGCAATGTTGCGCTTTTTAAGGCCATTCCAGGTCTTGTCCAGAACCTTATTCCAGAAAGCGGCATCAACCTTAGGTTGAGTATTAGGGATCTCCTGTACTGCGGAAACGCTGGATACAGCTGCGCATACCGAAAGTGCGATTGCAGGAATGAAACTCTTTTTCATAAACATCTCCAAACTTTATTCCGCACTAAATATAAGCCCGAATTTTTTGAAATAAAATAGAGGCGAGGATAGTTTTTGTATACAGGAGAAACATGGCTGTTTTACTGAAAACGAAAAATGCCGACCCTTATGGGCCGGCATTTAATGGCTTTTTCCCTATGAATTAGGCCTTAGCCTGTTCTGCACGAACCTGGTTTGCCTTTTCCAGTTCACGAGCGTTGATAATCAGCATCTGCAAACGGTTTTCGATGTTTGCAAAGCTGGTATCCGGATCGTAGTCCAGAGAAAGCACCTGGATGTGGGGGCAACGTTCCTTCACAGCCTTGGTGAGACCTCGGCCGGAAATATGGTTAGCCAAGCAGGCGAAGGGCTGCAGGATGATATGGCTATTGATGCCATGCTGGGAGTTGTACAGAATTTCGCCCGGGATCAGCCAGCCTTCGCCGGTGTTGTAAGTCGGGTCGATGATGTCACCCACCATGTGGATCAATTCATAGCAGTCTGCATGATGTTCATACAGCTTGAAGCGGGATTCCATTTCCTTGCGGACCACTTCCAGAGCGTGAGTGTAAACCTTGGCGGTTGCACCACCCACCACTCGGTCACTAATGGGATTTGCGGAGAAACCGCGCTTCAGCTTTTCGGCACGGACGATTTCGTCCACGCGGAAGAAGTCGGTCATGCCCGGCAGGTAAACTTCCATGCCGTTGTTCATGAGGTATTCTTCGATGAAGCCGTTTGCGCTGGGGTGGTAATTCATGAGGATTTCACCCAGAACAGCGACGCGAGGCTTGCGGATACCCTTCTTACGGTCTTCGGTGATTTCAACGGAGTTGAATGCATCGATGGTCTGACGGAAGAGATCGAGAACAGCCTTCGGGTTCACCAGTTCCAGCTTGGACAGGATTGCAGCACGTTCCATGACCTTGGGCATCCATTCGTCATAAACCTTCTGGGTATCACCCTGGTTTACTTCGTAGGGGCGCAGTGCACGGTACATAATTTCGATGGCATCCATAGTCACGAGACCCCACAGCATGTGGAGACGGAAGTCGAGACCCAGCTGGAAGCCCGGATGCATGTTCTTGTTATCTGTACCGGTGGTGATGATGGAAACGTCCTTGTAGCCGGCTTCGTCCAGAGCCTTACGGGCGAGAACCGGGTACTGCACGGCGCGGCAGTTTTCGCAGTTCTTGGAAAGACCGATGGACACTTCTGTCTGCTTGGCTTCAGGATGCTGTTCCAGCCACAGGAGGTTTTCGCCGATGTTCACCTGGCAGGGGAAACAGATATCGTTATGGACGAACTTCTTACCCAGTTCAATAGCACGCTTGTCTGCTACAGGAAGGCTTGCTGCCTTGTAGCCCTTGGCGCGCATATAGGCTGCTGCCAGCACGCTGAATGCGGGGGAGAGGTTCGGCACCAGGATAGTACGGCGTTCCTTGTCTTCCTTGAGGAACGGCGTGGTGAAGAGCGGTTCGTTGGATTCCGGTTTGTCGGGCAAGTTGGCTGCACGACGGGCCTTCACGGTTTCGATAAAGCTCTTGATACGGATGCCTACAGGACCGCGGGCGTCGCCTTCGTCCAGTTTCAGCATCAGCATTTCCTTGTTGGAGTCACGATGCAGCATACGCATCATTTCGTCCGTAAGGATAGAGTCGTGACCGCAGCCGAAGCTTACGATCTGGGCCAGTTCCACATTCGGGTCCTTAGCGGCGATCATGGTGGCGCCAAGCATACGCAGGTGGAAGGTATTCTTGATTTCCACACGGGTGTGGTTCGGAATATCCTGGTCGTAAACGCCCGGGAGAGATTCGGTAGTAAGCACCGGAATGCCCATGGCGGTAAAGTGAGTTGCAATGTTGTGGTTGATCAGCGGGTCCACATGGTAGGGACGGCCGGCGATGACCACGGCGAAGCTGTTCTTTGCACGGACGTCATCCAGGATCTTCTGGCCTTCTTCCAGCAAGGAGGTGCGGTAGTTGTTGAGGGCCTTTTCGCCTTCGTCAACAGCCTTGGAAATCAGCTTCTTGTCCAAGCCCCAGTTCTGGCTGAACCAGTCGATGGTCTGGGAACGACGGAGCTTTGCGTTGAACCAGTGGAATACGGGCTGGTCCATGGGAATGTTGAAGTTGCGTTCCGGATCGTCGGTATTCTTACAGACGTTAGGATAAGCCTGGACCACCGGGCAAACTGCAGTTGCGTCAAACTTGGTATGGTCACTGGGAATTGCAACCATCATGGGGAAGAAGATGCGGTCCACCTTCTTTTCGATGAGGCTAAGGACGTGACCATGGACCAGTTTTGCCGGGAAGCAGACGGTGTCGGAAGGCACGCTGTGAAGACCTGCTTCGAACATCTTGTAGTCGGAGCTACGGCTGACAACGACCGTGTAACCGAGGCTGGTGAAGAATGCCTTCCAGAAGGGGAGGCTTGCCCAGAATTCAAGTGCGCGAGGAATACCGATGGTCTTCTGAGTACCATCAGCCTTCAGCTGCGGTTCCACCAACTTGGCCGGAGCGTAGTCCTTTACCAGGAGCTGGTTGGTGCGCTTGATCATGTCGGGCACAGACATCATCTTCTTGTTAATTTCGGCAATGAGTGCCTTTGTCTTCGGATCGTTGGGATCGGCAGTGACCTCACCACGTTCGCACCGGTTGCCGGTGACGAAGCTCTGGCCATCGCTAAAGGTAACGATGGTACGGGAGCAATGGTTGGTGCAGTACTGGCAGAGCTGACCCGGCTGGTTGTGCCAGCTGAAGGTCTTCATGGCGTCGAGGCCGATGAAGCTAGACTTCAATTCCGGATTGGTCTTGCGCTTTTCTTCCATGTACTTCTTGGTGAGAAGTGCGATACCGATTGCACCCATTTCACCCGGACGTTCCGGACGGATGGGCTTTAAACCTGTGTACTGTTCGAAGGCGCGGAGCACAGCGTTGTTCTTGAAGGTTCCGCCCTGCACAACCACCTTCTTACCGAGGGTGTTGAGGTTACGGATACGGATCACCTTGGTGAACACGTTGTTAATGATAGAACGGCAGATACCTGCGATAATATCTTCGGGCTGCTTACCATCACGCTGTTCGGTAATGATGGAACTGTTCATGAACACGGTGCAGCGGGAACCCAGCTGAGACGGGCTCTTGGCGTCGAAAGCCATCTGGGCAATCTTTTCCATGGGGATACCCAGGGAACGTGCGTATGTTTCGATGAAGGAACCGCAACCGGAGGAGCAGGCTTCGTTCAGGATAATGCCTGTCACCACACCGTCAGTGACGGAGATGGCCTTCATGTCCTGACCGCCGATATCCAGGATGAAGGATACATCGGGGCAGAGACGCTGTGCGGCGTTTGCGTGAGCTACCGTTTCCACAGTGTGGTAGTCCGCATGGACGGCCTTAGCGAAGAGCTGTTCGCCGTAACCGGTGGTACCCACACCCAGAATGTTCAGCTTGCAGCCGTATTCTTCGTAGCGGTCAATGAGTTCGTTCATGGCGCGCTTGAGCACCGCCAGAGGTTCACCGTCGTTACTTGCGTAGAAACCGTCTACGATGTTGTCCTGTTCATCCATCAGGACGAACTTGGTAGTGGTAGAACCGGCGTCGATACCCAGGTAGACATTCAGTTCAGAACCAGAAGCGGGCTGCGGGTAGTTGTTGCCTGCCATCTTGTGATCTTCCAGGAACTGCTTGTATTCAGCTTCATCCTTGAAGAACAAGTCTGCGGCAGCCTTTGCCTTGTGTTCGGCCTGACGAGTTTCGTTAAAGTGAACCAGGGATTCCAGTGAACCTTCTTCGCGGTAGTAGCATTCCTGACCGGCGAACATGGAACCAACGGAAAGGGCGGCGCCCATAGCTACGAGAACTTCGGAATGTTCAGGCACAATCGCCTGTTCGTCCGTAATGCCCAGACGTTCCTTAAAGGCGCGCACGAGGGTCGGGTTAAAGGTCAGCGGGCCACCTTCGAAAATGACGGGCGGCTTGATTTCCATACCCTGGGCAAGACCACCGATGGTCTGCTTTGCAATGGCGTGGAAGCTGGAAAGGGCGATATCTTCCTTGGCGATACCGTTGTTCAGCATGGGCTGAATGTCAGTTTTCGCGAACACGCCGCAACGGCCGGAGATTTCATAAACCTTCTGGCCACGCTTTGCGAAACCTTCGAAGGCCTCGGTCTTGATGCGGAGGAGTTCTGCAACCTGGTCAATAAAAGCACCGGTACCACCTGCGCAGACACCGTTCATACGCATGTCGCTGGCGATAAGCTTGCCTGTGGTGGGATCCTTTTCGAAGAACACCACCTTGGCGTCCTGACCACCCAGTTCAATGGCAACCTTAGTTTCGGGATAGGTAGCACGTACGGCGAGAGCGTTTGCAACCACTTCCTGTACGAAGAAGGCGTGAGTTGCGTCTGCGAAGGGCTGACCGCCACTGCCGCAGAAGGCTACTCTGAAGTTCTTGCCCGGAAAAAGACCGTGGGCTTCACGCAGCACCTCATGGACCTTCTGGGCCTGCATGGCGTTATGGCGCTGGTATGTGTAGTGCAAAAGCTTGGAGGTTTCCGGATCAACGACGGCAATCTTGACGGTTGTAGAACCGACGTCGACACCGACCCATAAATCATTCTTTGTAGTACTCATAGTGCGGGCAAAGATAGTAATTAGTAGACTGTAGACAGTAGGAAGTAGACAGGATTTCGGGGAAGAAAAGTCTTTTTCTATATTCTAAGCCACAAACCCACTACCAACTACCCACTACCAACTACCAACTACCAACTTCCAACTTCCTACTTCCTACTTCCTACTACTATTATGAATTATCTTGCACTTGATTATGGTGAACATCGCGTAGGCGTTGCTTTTGCTGATTCTGAACTGAAATTTGCCTTTGCGCGCGAAACCATCGACCAGAAGGTTACCAACCTCTGGGTGCGTCTTGATGAACTTGTGAAGGTGAATAAGGTGGATGCTTTCGTGGTGGGAATGCCCTATCATCCCGATGGTCGAACTGATGGAAAGAATGTAGTGGTGGAAAAGTTCGTCCAGGATTTAAAGGAACGTTTTCCTGGACTCCCTGTGTATACACAGGACGAATCCTATTCCAGCGTCCAGGCCCAGGCTTGTACGGCCCATTTTAGCAAGAAGAAAAAACAAAAAAACAAGGCGGTCATTGATCAGCTGGCCGCCCAGATTATTCTACAGAGATGGCTTGACGAAAATTAGTCGTCCCGTTTTTTCTGTTCGGATTTGTCAGAGTACATCTGGTAATCCGCTTTTTCCAGATATTTCAGGATGTCGTCATCCTTCTTTTCCATGCAGGAATATCCAAATGCCACGCTAAAACGTCGACCGCGAATTTGTAGCATCTTGGCCTTGGATTTCAGGTGTAGAATGTAGTTGATGAGCAGATCGGTTGAGGTCTTGGGGATGATGGCAAGAAATTCGTCGCCACCCACCCTAAAGAACATGGCATTTTCCGGTAGGACCATCCTGAATAGCACTCCTACAAGGCGGATGTATTCGTCGCCAATCAGGTGTCCGTAATAGTCGTTGACCTGCTTTAGGTAATTGCAGTCTGCAGAAATGAATCCCAACGGCAGGTTTTCTTCCTTGCTGATGTCGTTAAGCACTTCGTGAAGATATGTCCTGTTGTAAAGGCCTGTTAGTTCGTCTGTAATGGACATGTGGCGAAGCTTGCGTTTCAGCTGTTCCTGTTCCGTCACGTTGTTGATCAGGGCCACAATGCCGTAGATGTTATCATTTTCGTCACGGACGGGCTCCTTGATAATTTCAAGAAATTCCTGGATGCCATCGGAGTTCTCTTCGATGACGTAATGAGCTCCCTTTCCGGTACGGATGATTTCCTTGTCCTTCTCCATGGCAAGTTTTGCGTTTTCGGTATCCTTGCGGATTTCTACATCAGTTTTTCCGCGGATGGTCCAGCCCGGTTCGTTGGCCCCGTGCAGATGATGCCAATAGTGGGTGCAGAAGACGTACTTGCCCTCCGCATCCTTCAGGAAGATGTTTGACGGCAGGTACTGCAGAATATGTTCCAGTTCCTGCAGGTGGATGGAGTTTCTGACATTGGTAAGTTTTTCCAGTCGGTTGACGATGAGTTTCTTTCTGTAAGGAGCGATGATGAAGTCTATGGCGCCATAATCCAGGCACTTGAATTCTTCGTCAGTAGGGGATGTGGGAGCAACCACTATAACAGAGGAGGGAAGGAGTGTCTTCTTGGATTGTAGTTCCTTAAGGATTCTATAGTCCTTGTCCAGGGCTGCGTTGGACATTACAAGGATGATGTCTGGACTGATACTGGAAGCGATATTCCAAACATCCCCACAGGAGCCCACGTCAAAAATCTGGCAGTCATAGCTTTCCGCCAGAATTTCCTCCAGCCCCCTGTCGGAAATGGAATCCTTTGTGAAAAGAATCAACTTTTTCATTGCCCATAAACCCTAAACATTTTTACTCCGTCTGTTTATTTATATCACAAATTCTAAAAAAATGATAAAAAATCTCGAAAAGGGATATTCCAACTTACACAAACCCAAACCTTATTATATATTGTTTCCCAAAAAAGGGTAAAAATATGGATTTTAATGAATTGGCCCAGGCCCGCTATAGTTGCCGCAAGTTTAATGACCGTGTTGTTGAAGACGATAAACTGAATACCATTCTGGAGGCAGGACGCCTAGCTCCCACGGCGACCAATGCCCAGCCGGTAACCGTTCTTGTATTGAAGTCTGAAGAATCGCTGAATAAGCTACGAGCCTTGACCCGCATGACTTATAATGCCAAGACCATTCTTGTGGAGTGCTATAATACGGACATCAGCTGGAAGGCAAAGAATTACAACGATGATTTTGATGCTGGCGATATGGACGCTAGTATTGTGACCACCCACATGGCTCTTGCCGCCAAGTCCGTAGGGGTGGAATCCCTCTGGGCGCGTGCCTTTAACGCTGCCGACGTGGCCAAGGCCTTTGACCTGCCGGAAAATGTCCATGTAGCCTGCATTCTTGACTTGGGATATGCGGATGCGGAACAGGGTGGTCCGTCGCCTCGCCATGAAGCCCGAAAGCCCATGGCTGAATTTGCCAAGGAACTTTAGAATTCGGCTCTGTCGTTCCAGATTTCCTCGATGACTTCGCATATATCGTCGGTGTCGTCGATGGAAGTGGTTCCTGTAATCATGTAGATGTATTTTCCCGCCTGGACGCTGGCCAGAGTGCAAGTCTTGCTGTCGGGGAGGGAACGGCTGATGGTGCCGTATTTCTTTTGTGTGTTGTAGACAGCTTCGCCGGCTTTGTAGTTAATTTCGTGGCCATGTTCTTCAGCGGCCTTTGCAACCAGTTTTTTCCAGTAGTCCATGTCCCAGTTTAGGTAGTACATGGCGAATTCCTCGTCGCTTACGTCCAGGGGCGAGGTGAAGGTCGTATCTTGGGAGAAATAGTCTTTTCGGGCTCCGCGGATGCCAATTTGTGTATCGTTCTTTATGACGGTAAAGGCGAATAATTCCTTTTCCAGGGAGAACATATCGATATGGTAGCTCCAGGCGCCGCCAAATTCAAACTTGAGGGGAAGAGGTGCCGGTATATGGATGGTTCTGCTGGTTACATACACGTGTCCCATATTCTGCATGGTGTATTCTTTCACCGAGGGCTCAAGGCGACTGGGGGTAAAGCAACCATAGAATGTAAGGGCGGCAAAAGCTAAAGCAATCAGATTCTTGATTATAGAAAGAATATAGGAAAATGCTTTGGAATCGAGGAGAAAAGTGCGGAAATTACCTATAAATTAGAATATAAATTGGCTTTTATAGGTATTTTTTAGAATAAACTAACGGAAAATTTCGATGTAGATGTTACTTTTATTCTTTTGTTACCCATAATTTGGAGTCTTTTGTTCAATTTATGGGTAATCCAACTTACCTTGCGAAGAAAAAAATGCAGGTGCGTTCCATATTTACCCATAAATGATTGCGAAATCTCGTGTTTATAGGTAAAAAGCGGGTTTGTCGTTCTAGTTCCCTCTAGTACACTGGAAAATTCCTCTTAAATTTCTACATTTTACGCCGTAAATTTAACGGGGTCGCCCCAAAGGATAAATCATGCGTGATCAATTCGAAAGCCCGCTGATTCAGCGTTATGCTTCTAAGGAAATGAGTTTCATCTTCAGCCCGCAGTACAAGTTCCAGACTTGGCGCAAGCTGTGGATCTTCCTGGCTGAATCCGAAATGGAACTTGGCCTGCCCATTACCCAGGAACAGGTGGACGAACTGAAGGCTCACGCAACCGATATCAACTTTGACGTTGCCGAAGAAGAAGAAAAGCGCCGCCGTCACGACGTGATGAGCCACGTTTACGCTTACGGTGTGCAGTGCCCCAAGGCTAAGGGCATCATCCACCTGGGTGCAACTTCCGCTTTCGTTGGTGACAACACCGACCTCATCCAGATGCAGCAGGCTTTGATCATCGTTCGTAAGCGTCTCTGCCGCGTGATGGATAAGCTCTCCAAGTTCGCCATGGAATACAAGGACATGGCTCAGCTGGGTGCTACTCACTTCCAGGCTGCTCAGCTCACCACCGTGGGTAAGCGCGCTTGCCTCTGGCTCCAGGACCTCCTCATCGACCTGGAAGAAGTGAACTTCCTTATCGAAGTGCTGCCGTTCCGCGGTGTTAAGGGCACCACCGGTACCCAGGCTTCCTTCATGGATCTGTTCAACGGCGACGAAGAAAAGATCATGGAACTGGATCGCCGCGTGACCGCCAAGGCTGGCTTTAAGCGCGTGCTCACCATCACCGGCCAGACCTACACCCGTAAGTGGGACAACCGCGTGAACCAGGTGCTCAGCTCCATCGCTCAGTCCCTCCACAAGTTTGCTACCGACATGCGCCTCATGCAGGGCGTTAAGGAAGTGGAAGAACCGTTTGAAAAGACCCAGATCGGTTCCTCTGCAATGGCTTACAAGCGTAACCCCATGCGTTCCGAACGTATCTGCTCCCTGGCCCGTTTCGTCATGGCCCAGGTGAACAGCACCGCCATTACTCAGGCTACCCAGTGGTTCGAACGTACCTTGGACGACTCTGCTAACAAGCGTCTCGCTATTCCTGAAGCATTCCTCGCTATGGATGCAATGCTCATCATCGCTGAAAACGTGACCAACGGCCTCGTGGTTTACCCGAAGGTGATCGAAAAGCGCATTATGGCAGAACTTCCGTTCATGGCTACCGAAAACATCATCATGGAAGGCGTGAAGAATGGCGGCGACCGTCAGGAACTCCACGAAGAAATCCGCGTCATGAGCCAGGAAGCTGGCCGCGTCGTTAAGGAACAGGGTAAGGATAACGACTTGCTCGAACGTGTCCTCAAGAACGAAAAACTCCAGAAGCTTGGCATTACCGAAGAAAAGCTGAAGGAAATCCTCGACCTTCGCAAGTTCGTTGGCCGCGCTCCTGGTCAGGTCGTGAAGTTCGTGACTGAAGAAGTCCGCCCGGCTATCGAAGCAATCGCTGACTGGGATAATATCGACGCCGGCGAACTGAAAGTTTAAAATTTCGCTTCATAACACTGCGCAATACAGCGTCGCGAGGACTTACTCGGCGTACCTTAGTACGCCTTCGGTCCTCGCTTCTTGTCTTGCTTGGTTCTAAAGCGAAATTTGATTCAGATGTCATCCTGAGCGAGCCCTTGGGCGAGACGAAGGATCCAGTGACATTTGAAATGCGGCTCCAATGGGGTCGCGTTTCTTGTATTTGTTTCTTTTTTTTCGTTTTTTTGGACTCCGTTGTAATATTGAATTAATTATTTTTTTTGCAATGGGTCAGTGGGCTTTGACAATGGTAATTGGCGGATTAGGTCTGTTCTTCTTGGTGATGACCTATGGTGCTTTGATTTCTAGTAAGAAAAGCGGACATTATTCGTCTGGAGTGCCTCTTGTTGGCGGCACCCTTATTGTCATAGCCTTTTTAATTTCGCCCATTAAATGGCTTGCTTTTTTGGGCCTGCTTGATTACGGTTTTTGGATGATCTTATCAAGTCTTGTGAAAAATTTTATTGCTGGTAGGAAATAGAAGATTTTTAGCTTCATTGTTAGAAATGAAAACTTATATTTCTTTTCCATGAATAATTTTACCTTCTATAGTCCTACAGAATTTATTTTCGGTCGTTCTACGGAATCCCAGGTGGGGAACCTTTGTGTTAAGCATGGCGCCAGCCGTGTGATGATTATTTACGGTAGCGGAAGTGTGGTGCGCTCCGGCCTTTTGGATCGCGTGAAGAATTCTCTGAAGGCTGCCGGCGTTGAATTCGTTGAAATGGGCGGCGTGCAGCCGAACCCCATCGATACCAAGGTTCGGGTCGGCCTTGAGATTGCTCGCGAATTTAAGCCGGATTTTTTGCTGCCGGTGGGTGGCGGTTCCGTGATTGATACGGCCAAGGCTATGGCGGTGGGTTACTTTTATGAAGGTGATTTCTGGGATCTTTATGAAGTGGTGGATGGAAAGAAAAAGGCTACGGCAAATCGCGCGCTGCCCATTGGCGTGGTGCTGACCATTCCTGCGGCAGGTTCCGAGGGCTCCGGCAATTCCGTCATTACCAATACAACGACGAAGGTGAAGGTGGGTATCCGCTATCCCATGCATTTGCGCCCGAAGTTTGCTGTGATGAATCCGGAACTGACCATGACGCTTCCGGAATGGCAGACGGCAAGCGGCGTCAGTGATATGATGGCCCACATTCTGGAACGTTACCTCAGCAATACTCCCGATGTGCAGATCGGTGACCGCCTTGCAGAAGGAATGCTTCTTGCCATTATGGAATGTGCCGAGAAGGTCATTGCAAATCCCAATGATTATGAAGCTCGCGCCAACATCATGTGGAGCGCCACGGTGGCTCATAACGATACATGCTCCATTGGTCGCGTAGAAGACTGGAACAGCCATGCCATGGAACATGAAATTTCTGCGGAGTACGATGTGACCCACGGCGCAGGCCTTGCGGTGATTTTCCCTGCGTTTCTGCAGTATGCGGCCAAGCATAACCCTCACAAGGTTGCCCAGCTGGCTCATCGCGTGTTAGGCGTTGCGAACTCCGGCGACGAAGCTGCCGACGCTATGGCGGGTGCTCTTGCCCTCAAGACCTGGCTCCACGACAAGCTTCACATGCCCGTGACATTCGCACAGCTTGGCATAGAAAATCCCAACCTGGAACTTTTGAACGAACGTCTCCATAAGTTGAAAGGCGTTGTCCTCAAGGGCTATATGGATTTGGATGCTGCCGCCACCATGGAAATCTATAAGCTGGCTTTGTAGAAGTACAAAACTGATTTTGTATATTGGGTAGAAAAGGGAGGTCGGTATGGATATTCAAAAGAAAAAAGTTCCAAAGGATAAGGCCTGGTCTGTGGCAACCAAGACTGCAGCTTTGACAGCCCTTGGCTTGATCGCTGGATTAGGGCTTGGGGCCTGTTCCAAGGAAGAACCTGAACCTATTATTTTCGGCGATGTGGGAACGGATTTGACTGTTTCTATGCAGGTAAAATCTCCGGATTCCACAAAGGCTGACTCTATATGCGTTCGTGATTCCGTAAAGACGGATTCTGCTGTTTCAACAATTGAACAAAAGCTTTCCAAGATGAAGGATAAGGGAACTCCAGCTCCGATTGCAGGAATGCCTTCTGCTCGTTCAATAAAAATAAAAAGAGCCAAGGTCGATTCCTCCATCGAGCTAAGCCCTACGCCATCCTCTGCGTCGAGTTTGCTTAAAGCTTTACGCGAAGGACGCCATGTTCCTGATGCCACACGCGGGGTTCCCAGTGGCCCGGACGGGGATAATGACTAGAGGTGATTTAAGCACTGTTGCAAAACAGTGCTTTTTCGTATGCAGAGCAACTTATACTATATTGTGATTGTTAAAACTAAGGAGTTTTTATGTCCGTACAGGTTATGGTAAATGGTATTCCGGGTAACATGGGCAAGATCGTTGCTGAAACTTGCGTTGCCCGCGGTTTGGAACTTGTTCCCTATTCCCTCACTGGTGAAATCATCGTTGAAAATGAATCCGAAGTGGCTGGCAAGACTGTTCAGCTCTTGAAGCCCAGCAATCGTGAAGAACGCATCGGTGAAGTTCTTGCCAAGTACCCCAACCTGATCTGCGTGGACTACACTCATCCCACCGCGGTGAACGACAACGCCGCTTTCTACGTCAAGCACAAGATTCCCTTTGTCATGGGTACCACCGGTGGTGACCGCGAAGCTTTGACCAAGCTGGTTGCAGAAGCGAACCATCCCAGCGTTATCGCTCCCAACATGAGCAAGCAGATTGTTGCTTTCCAGACCATGATCGAATGGCTGGCTACCGAATTCCCCACAGCATTCAGCGGCTATAAGCTGTCTGTGGTTGAAAGCCATCAGAAGACCAAGGCTGACACCAGCGGTACCGCTCGTGCAGTGGTTGGCTCCTTCCAGAAGATGGGCTTCGAATATACTCCGGACGATATCGAAAAGGTCCGCGATGAAAAGAGCCAGATGGAACGTATGCACGTGCCCGAAGAATACCTGGGTGGCCACGCATTCCACACTTACAATCTGGATAGCGAAGACGGCACCGTCCACTTCGAATTCCAGCACAATGTCTGCGGCCGTAAGATCTACGCCGAAGGTACTGTGGACGCCGTGAACTTCCTGGCCGAACAGATTGCCGCTGGCACTGCAAAGCCCTTCAACATGATGGACGTCCTCCGCTCCGGAAAGATGAGATAAATAGTAGACAGTCGGAAGTAGACAGTTCTTTTTTAGTAAGGCGCACTGGTGTGCGCGATTTATAATGGACATCCTACTTCCTACTTCTAACTTCCTACTAGTTCATGCGCTCCTATATCCTTAGACGCTTGCTTTTGATGATCCCGACTCTCATCGGGATTTCATTGGTATGCTTCATCCTCATTCAGCTGTTGCCTGGTGGTCCGGTGGAAGAAATGATTTCCCGTGCCCAGGCTGCTGCCGCCATGAAGGGTGGGGTAGACGCGTCCAAGGCTCTGTCCCCGGACCAGATTGCACAAATCCAGGCGTACTTTGGCTTTGACCAGCCGGCCTGGAAACGCTACCTGACGTGGCTCTGGAATGTGCTGCATCTGGATTTCGGCTCCAGCTATACCTATGGCTTGCCTGTCTGGGATGTGATTTCCAGTCGTTTCCCCATTTCCTTGTTCTTTGGCTTTACCTCCTTCTTCCTTAGCTATCTGGTCTGTATTCCTCTTGGCTTGTGGAAGGCTGTTCATCACGG
The DNA here is from genome assembly GCF_003149045.1 of Fibrobacter sp. UWR4. Classification (NCBI taxonomy): domain Bacteria; kingdom Pseudomonadati; phylum Fibrobacterota; class Fibrobacteria; order Fibrobacterales; family Fibrobacteraceae; genus Fibrobacter; species Fibrobacter sp. UWR4. The sequence continues at coordinate 123,934 of NZ_QGDU01000004.1, forward strand.
CAGCAAGATGGATTCCTTAACTTCTGGAGTCATCTTCTCCGGCTATGTGATGCCCGGTTACGCTCTTGGAATTTTGCTGATCATTTTCCTCGCAGGCGGATCCTACCTGGATATTTTCCCACTGGGCGGCCTCACCTCCGACGACTTCGAGGACTTCAGTTTCTTTGAAAAAATCGGGGACCTGGCCCATCATCTGGTGCTGCCCATCTTCTGCTACATGATCGGGGAATTCGCTTTCCTTACGTTCCTCATGAAAAATTCCGCACTGGAAGAACTGGGAAGGGACTATATGCGTACCGCACTTGCCAAGGGCTTGAGTTTTAAACAGGCTCTGGTCCGCCATGCCCTCCGCAACGCCTTGATCCCCATTGCTACCCGCCTTTCTGAAATCTGTACCTTGATGTTTGCGGGTGCGTTGCTGATTGAAAAGGTTTTCGATATTGACGGTATGGGACTTCTCTATTACAACTCCATGGTGAACCGCGACTATAACGTGGTGATGGGGGTAATCTTCCTCAGTAGCCTAATGGCCTTGATTGGACGCCTCTTCAGCGATATCCTTTATACCGTCGTTGACCCTAGAATCAAATTTTCTTAGAAAAATTCTTTCGTCTTTCGTCACTCGTCCCACGTCTTTTATATATTGCTAAACATGAATAACGAAATGATTTCTCCTGCTGTTAAAGATTTTCTGCTCTCTCACGGCTATGCCGAAAATTTTGAAGTATCCAATATTGCCGGTGCCGGTTCGGGCCGCAAGTATTTTAGAATCGCCAGTGGCGATCGCTCTTGTGTTCTCCAGGTTTCCGCGACAGTAGATGATGATTTCAAGCGTTTTGTGGATTATTCCGTGGCATTCCGTGATTTCGGTCTGCCGGTTCCTAATGTCTATTTCGTGGACGAAGCTAGTTGCTCTGTTCTTCAGGAAGACTTGGGGGCACACAATGTGCTGGACGAGGTCCGTCCTTCCGGTCAGGGAAAGTCCGGCAATGTTCGCATTATCTACCCGGTTATTATTGATGCCCTGATCAAGTGGCAGGAAGTGTCCCGCTCTCTGTTCAGCGCTCGTTCCGACCTGTGGCTTCGTCGTTTTGACTTCGCTGCCCTCAAGTGGGAAACGGATTATTTTACCGATAACTTCCTGAAGGCTCATGTGGGTATCCAGGAAATTCCGGAATCCGTACGTAACTGCTACTCCATGCTGGCTCTGACTGTGGACGCTCAGCCCAAGGTTCTGATGCATCGCGATTTCCAGAGCCAGAATATCATGGTAAAGCCTGATTCCGAAGTGGCGTTCGTGGATTATCAGGGCGCCCGCCGTGGTTCCATGTTCTACGATCTGGCTAGCCTCCTGTGGGATCCCTACGTAGGTCTTTCCCTCACAGAAATTAAGGACTTCTTTGAATATTGGCGCACAATGTTCAGAGAAACCAAGATCTACACGAAGGAAGATGCCTGGGAAGCGTTTATCCATGCAAGTCTCCAGCGTGTCATGCAGGCTATGGGTGCATATTGCTTCCTTTCCAAGGTAAAGGGCATCCAGAAGTTCGAACAGTACATCGAACCGGGCAAGGCTCAGCTCCGTGTCCTGTTTGGCGAGTTCAAGAAGATTGCCAAGGTGACCAGCCCGGAAGTCTTTGACTTCATGGAAAAGGCTCTGGCTTAATGTTTTGAAAGTGAACGGCAAATGGCCGTTCATTTTCGTATCCAGTCATCGGGTGGTTAGGAAGAAACACTCAGGTGATTATGGCTTTAGTTTATACAAAATTCTATGCAGGCAGCGAAACCTTTGGACGTGCTCTGGGTTTTGCTTATGACGCTCTTGTTCACGGTCCTTGCGCCTTTGACGCAAACACTACTTGGGCTGGCCTTGTGGAACGTGTAAGGCAGGGCGTGTACATGGGTGAGGGCCTGCTCTTGCCTCATACCCGAGTGAAAGGTCTTGCAGAACCTTTGATGGCTTTTGTGGTTTGTCCGGAAGGTTTATCCGATATTGAAATCCGTGGGGGAGAAAAGGCTCAATTTATGTGCGTCCTTCTTTCTCCGGCTGAATCCGCAACCGCTCATACCACCGTCATTGCTGACATGGCCAAGAAAATGCTGAATCCTGAATGGAAGGAAAAGGCTTTGCTGGTCAAGAGTGATGCTGAAATAAGGGATTTATTTGAATAAGGTTACCACTGCAGTGATCCTGAACCGTAGGCTCTGAACCCTTCGTAATCCCCAAAGAATCTAGAATATCCCGCTCGAATACTCATCCAGTGGAAGGGTTTGAATTCCAGCTTGCTCCCAAGTTCGTAGTACCTGAATGTTGTTTCATCATTCAGGTATTTTTTATCGATGGCACTTTCTGGAGTGTGAATGTCGGATAGATTTCCGCCGAAGGCGGTGTCCTTTGCAACGGCGCTGGCAAGGAGTGTTCCCTTGATCAAGGCGTCCTTAAGGAATCCGGATTCAATCTTGTAGCTTCCACTTAGTTCGGTATAAAGCTCCTGACTGTTGGGGCCGAGATCGCTACCCATGCTCTGGGCGTAGCTGACGTAAGTATAAGCGCCACCCTTGTGGTGGGTGTAAACCCAAGGTTCGATGCGGGTGTATTCGGCGTACCAATTCCAGAGAGTACTTCCAAGACGGATGTTGTCACGGGCGACACCCACAGAGGCTGCCCACTTGTTACCCCACCAGGAATCGTCAAGCATGCTGGTAGGAGACTTCATGTCGTCCCAGAGAAGTTCTCCGTAAAATTCCCAGTTAGGGATTGTCTTGACGCTCAAATCGAATGCCAGGGAAATATTGTCCTGATCCCCCTGCAGATGTTCCTGGAAAACGTAGGGGATGAAAGGTATTACATAAGCCCATTCAAAATCACGTCCGGAACTATCTGCGTCGGCATTGGGATTGGATCCGGCTCCTTCTACGGTAGATCCGTAAAGGGAGGTCTCGGAAAGGCCGAGAGTAATGTTTTTGGGAAGGCTCAAGTCCAGACGATGGGCGTGAAGATATTTGCCTAAGCCTTTTTTCTCAAACAGCTTCATCGCGTACTGGGAATAAACCACGGGGCCGATTTCAAACTGGTAGCCGAAATAAGGCGTAGGGGCGGCATCGGAAATGCGGCTGCTGGAATCCTGCCACGGACGGTAAATATTCTGTTCGCCGCGGAGAATCACATGGTTACGGCGGGCGGGACCCATGTCCAGGTAGTCAAAGCCGGCCATCAGTTTTACAGGAGCCAGCTGGTAGCTTGCATTTGCGGCAAACAAGTCCCAGGTACGTTTGGTGTCGCTCTGCTTATTGTAGGGAATGCCTTCGTTAGGATTGTAGAAATGATCCGCAATGTCGCGGTTGGTCAAATCAGTACTAACCTTCACTCGGGCGGCGAACTGGAAGGCGTCCGTAAAATGTCCGTCCAGAAACAGGCGGACCGACATGGAGTTGTCGTAATGTGTAGGGGCGGTTTCCAGATTAGTAATGGCCAGGGAGTCCATCAGCTGCCCGCGGATATTCACTTCATAGTTGCGGGAGGAATCCTGCAACGAAATGTGGGCAGGACCTTGCACATCGGGATTTGCAAGTGCGAAAGAGGCAAGAGTTAAAAGAGCTGCTGCGATTCTCATTTGAAGGACTCCTTCAACAGGGCGAGATGATGGCTGAAGTATTTTCGCTTCTGCTTGGCGGCTCCACCCACAAGGCAGCGGGGGAGTGCTGTAACCATACGGACAAGACTGCGGGTAAATCGGAAGGACTTGGAAAGCAAGAGCCCGCGGATACCGAAGTGCTTGCGGAAAACGTATTGCTGGGAACGGTCATGCTGTAGGGCGCGACTCAGGCTATTGCTTGCGGAACCGCCTCCCAGGTGGGTGATGACGCTATTCTGGCTAATGAAGAACTTTGCACCTAACTTACGTAGACGAAGGGCAAGATCCGCATCTTCGTAATACATAAAGAGGTTTTCGTCGAAACCGCCGGCGGCCTCCCAAAGTTTGCGGGAAAGCATCCAACATACGGCGCTAGCCCAGTGAACTTCTCCGGTAGGGCTAGGCGTGCCTTCCAGGATGCGGGCGGCTCCTGATTCCCCGCGGAAGGCGTTGAGGAAGAACTGCAGGGAACCGATACCGTCGGGGCCAAGTCCTGCGAAGAAATTGTTCTGCCTGCTGCCATCAATGTTCATCGTGGTTGGTGCAATTACTGCGGTGCAGTCATGTCCTGCGTTTGTAAAAGATGCATTTGCTTGGTCAAGGGCTTCCCGCAATTTGACGATGGCGCTTGCTTCAAAGCGGGTGTCATTATTCAGGAGACAGACTGCGTCAAATTCAATGCCGTCTGCTGCAAGAGCGCGAATGGCCGCATTGTTTGCTGCGCCAAACCCCAGGTTCTTTTCCTGAAGGTAGACATGAACCCAGGGAAACTGGGTGCGAATCTTTTCGACGGTTCCGTCAGTACTGCAATTGTCCGCAACGGCCACGACGACGGATTCTGCCAGGGGCTGCAGATCCTTCAGGCAGGCTTCGGTTAAAGCCCACCCGTTATACGTCACCAGGATGATTGCAGTTTGATTTGCCATTAGGATTTCCTGAAAATTTTTTTGGCCAGAGATAATCCAAAGGCACTAAAGAATACTTGCTTCAACCTTGTGAGGGTAGAAGTCTTTAAAAATAGATCGTTACGATGTGCGGTGACCCAGGGAACATAACGAAGGGCTGTTGCACAATTTAGCTTGCAACGGGTCCAGGCAAGATGCTTTTGCGCAAAGGCAATTTCTGCCTTGTCCATCTTTAGGCGTTCCGTGTTTTCCAGAATGGTTTCGTTCCAGCTGATGGCTGTCGCTAAAGTCTTGCTCATGCAGGGCGTTGCGACCCCACCCACAGCGTTGTTGCCATGAATGCGATACTTGGCTACAATTTCGTCGATTGTCTTTATGCCTCCGTTTTTTAAGGCGATCATGGCAATCCAGCGGTCATGTACGGTTACACCTTCCGGAATGGGAAGAATTTCCCTTAGAAGTTCAACCTTGAATAGGGACAGCATGCCGGTGACATTGTTAATACCAGCCACCTGGCGGTTGATGTTGGTGTCCTTGCTGATGTGAGAAAGAACCCGCCAGGAATCTGCGGTTTTATTCCCTTCGCCATCGATAATCTGGGCGTCCCCAAAAGCAAGGGCGTTATTACCGATGCCTTTCAGGAGCAGCTCGTTTTTCTGTGGTTCCCAGATGTCATCTTGATCAGCCAGGGCAATGTAATCCCCGGGTTCCACAAATTGGCTTGCGTAATCCAGTGCTTTTGAGAATGCTGCCCGGTGTCCGGTATTCGCCTGGTTTTTATAAAAATGCAGGGGGAGAATATTCTCGAAGCTTTCCACAATACTGCAGGTGTTGTCGCTGGATGCATCGTCTAGAATAGTAACGGATTTCGCAGGAACAGTCTGACACGCAATGGACTGGAGCATCTCCTTAAGGAAACGTTCGCCATTGTAAGTACATAGGACTACGTGTACAGAATTCATAGCCCCAATATATATTTTTATGCTAGGCTAGATTTGGCTGAAGATGCTTAAAACCTGCTGTTGGAACTCTAGGTCCCTACGTCCTGTAAACAAACGCTTACGAGTTTCTTCCAGTTGTGTCTGATTCCAGGAACTTGCCATGTCCAGAATCTTCTGGGCGGCATCCTGGGCGTCGCCTGGTTTATAGGTCATCCAGGATGGGAGCTGATAATCCTGAACGTATTCCTCGTTGGCGGCAAGTACGGGGATGCCGCATTGCAATGCTTCGAAAAGCACCATGGGACCGCTTTCGAATCTGGACGGAATCAGCAAAATATCCGTATGGTTTTGAAGCTGGTTCTGGACTTCGTTTTTGGTTGCCCAATTGGTAAAGATGATTCGGTCAGAAACCTTCTTGTTCTGGACCAGTTCCTTTAATTTGTCTGCATCAGGCCCCTGTCCAATGATATGGAACTTGGCGTCAGTTCGGTCCTTCAGGTGGCTAGCAATTTCTGGAATGATTTCCTGACCTTTCTGCCCGAAGTAAAGTCTACCTATGGTTGCCACCTGCTTAATGAGGGCTGGCTTCTTGGCAGGGCAGTCTTCCTTATAGGTCAGAGGGTTGGGCAGTTGGAATACCTTGGTTTCTGCAGTAATGAACCTGCGGAGGAGTCGTTCCTGGTATGGGGTATTCACAATCCACTGGGAAATTTTCGGGTATACCCTCAGAGCCAATTGATCTCGAAGGGCTCCTAGGGTGGCCAGGGATTCCTTCTGGGTAAAGGCCATGGGGTAGTAGGAAATGATTTCCAGTTTAAGCTTTGTAGCTGCCTTCACTGCAGGAATACAGCGTTCGATGTTCCCCGGACAGATAATCAGCTTCTTGAAATTCTCGGTTCCAGCACCATGTTCGATAAATAACTTGCGGGCTGCACCTGCTTTTCCGGAAAGGCTGTCTCGCACAATGGGGAAAGGCCCCTGGGAATGGTAGGGCAGGGGGATGCGCTCGATGGCCGGGACGAGTTCCCGGTTGAACTTTTCCGTAGAGTAGAAAAAATGCACCTGGTAGCTTTCGGACAGAATGTTCGCAATGCGGGCTGCAAGAATTTCCTGGCCGCCCCATTCTGGCGCATCGCTGTAAAAGTAAAGGTGCTTGCTCATGTAACACAATATAATTTTTATAAATTGAAGATGTGAAAAAAATCCTTTTTGTTTGCGATAAGAATGAATGCACTAGCTTTGGCCGCCTGACCTTGAACTTGATCAAGGCTGTGACGCCGGAGTTCGAAGCACATGTACTATGGTTGAAAACCCCGAAGTTCTTTCCGGATGCAGCCAAGTCTGCCCAGGGGGCGGAAGCGGTGGTTCCTTCCAATTCCTATACCTCTCAAGAAGTATGGGCGAAGTCCCTCTATACTGGATTTTTCTCTTTCCGCAGTCCCCTAAAAAAGGTGGTGGGCGAGGTAAAACCGGATGTGGTATTTTTTATTCGTCCGGAATTAGGCTTTTTAGTGCCCGTGGCAAAGTCGGCTCTAAAGTCCTGTAAGAATAATGGACAGACCGTAATGTTCGTTCATGATACTTTTGCGGAAACTTTGTATCCGACCAGTCCCAAGTTCATATTACTTAATTTGTTCTACATCCGCAGTTGCGTAAATGCCAGTTCTTTTGTGTACAACTCGGAATGGACTCGAGGAGAGGCGGCTAAGCATTTTGGCCCTAAGATGGCAAATGCAAAAGGTTCAGTGATTGGTTGCCCCGTTGATCAGGATTTGTTCAATAAGCCGGAAGAGCCAATTCCGATTGATGCTCGTAAGGCGTTCCGTCGCAAGCATGGCATGCGTAATTTTGATGGCATGTGCATCAATGTCAGCCTGGATGAACCTCGCAAGAATATTGACACTTACTTTGAAACCGCAAGACTCCGTCCGGATGTGGCTTTTGTCCGTGTGGGAAAGCAATCCGAACGTCTCCGCGAAATCATCAACGTAAAGAAACTCTACAACGTTTTCCATCTGGAACGTCTTAATGCGGAAGAGCTCCGTGATTTCTACCGTCATGCGGATCTGATGGTGTATCCTTCCTTGCTGGAAGGTTTTGGCCTGCCGCCTATTGAGGCTATAGCCTGCGGGACTCCTGCCCTCTGTGCAGCCACTTCCGCCGTGAAGGAAAATCTGGATGGGGTCTGCCCCCTTATTGATCCGCCTACAGATGCAGAAGCCTACGCCAAGGTCATTGACCGTGTGATTGCCGGCGAAAATGTGGTGGATAAAGAAAAAGCAGCGGAACTTCTGTCCCACTGCTCTATGAAATCCTTTAAGGAACGAGTCTTAAACGCTCTTGCTTAGCGTTTTTCTGTCCAGACCTTGATGAGGCTGCGGTTCTTGCGGAGAGCGAGCCACAGGGTCGGCCAGACCAGAATCAGGTCGCGGATGAGGCTGGTCCAGGCTTCAGCCTTGTCGTGAGCGTCACCGTCTTCCAGTTCGAAGCAACCGCAGGTAATTCCCAGGTCGTTGCCCAATGCCCATGCCAGCGCAATAATGAAGCTGACGAACATCCAGAAAATGGCGAAAGCGCTTTCCTTGACGAAGGGAGTTACGATCATGGCGATGCCGAACCACAGTTCAAACTGCGGGTAGACCAGGGCGAAGAAGTTATTGACGAAATCTAGGTGCAGTGTGGAGAAAAACTGGTACTGGGCCACCAGAGTCGCAAACTGATGGGGATCCTGGATCTTGAAAATACTTGCGAAGATGAACATGCCGCCAATACCTACGCGGAATAGGGTTTCCAGAGCTCGGATGGCGAAATCCTTATGGAGTTTATAGGCGGGGACGCAAATGCCTGCAGCGATGATGATTGCTGTCACACCGACATGTACATTGTAACGATAGGCCTTGGGCCACATATCGATAAGCCAATCCTTGTCCGTAACGGTCAGGAATGTTTCAGGGAAGGAAATTTCTGCAACACCGAAGGCTACCAGGACTGATGCCACCAGCAGCAATACCAAAGAGCAGACTGTCTTTTTCGTAAACTTTTCCATGTCCACTCCTTAGAGAATTTCTGCCGGCTTTTCCAGGATTTCCTGGCTTCCGATCCATTCTACGGACTTGGAGTCCTCGACACGGATGTTGTTGATAATAGCAAGTGCGATACAAAATGCGGCGATGCCCAAAAGTACCACCCAGTTCAGGGATTTGCAGTACTTGATGCACCAATCCTTAGCGCTTTTTAACCATACCTTAATCATGGACTTCAAAATACAAAAAAAGAGATTACAGTTTTTAGTAAAAAAAGGAAAAATACCCGTTTTTAGTATATATTAAAAATGAAAACAATATAAGTGTTGTCAAAGACGGATTAACATGCAAAAAAGAACCTTTGAGTATAAAAGCGAAAGTGATTTTAGAAATAATCTTAAGGCTTTTAGCACTCTTTTGCCAATGATGTCGGATGGTGATAAACCGTCCATGTATTTCCAGATTTTCTCTACGGTTCTGGACCGTGATCGTCTTGCTCCCGTATGGAAGACCATCGAAAGCGTTTTCCCGGGTGCACTCTGGTTTGGGCACTCAACCAGCGGAAACATCGTGGACTGTGACGTTTCTCCCGATATTACCGTTTCCGTTACCGTCTTTGAGAAGAGTTCCAGTAAGTTTGAACTCTTGCAATACGATCTGAAAAAGACCTGTATTGATGATATTGCCTCCGATCTTGTGACTCAGGCGAATTCCGGAACCTGGATCAAGGCTCTGGAAATGTACCATACCATTGCAAATTTCTCTACCACAAAATTCTGCGAGGGGATGAAGCCTCTTCGTCCGGATATCCAGATGTTCGGTGGTATCGTTTGCTCGACAGATCTTTCCAGCTCTGATTCTTGTGTGTTTTCCTCTGTGGGAGGATTCTCCAATAGCGGACTCCTGGTCTTGATGATCGGTGGTGAAGATTTCTTTGTGGAATCCTTCAAGATTTCCGGGTGGAAACCGATTGGCCGTAACTTCCATGTGACAAGGGCTTCCGGGCAGACTCTTTACGAGATGGGTGGTGTTCCCGCCTACGAAATCTACCGCAAGTACTTGAACATCAATAACGATGAACATTTCTTTGAAAATGCCCTGGAGTTCCCCGTTCTATACGAACACAATGGGACGACAATTGTCCGCGCTCCTGCAGCAAGTAATCCCGATGGCTCCTTGACCATGAGTTCCGATGTGGAAGTGGGTTCCATTATTAGATTGTCCTATGGTGAGCCCATGACCATTGTGGAATCGATCCGGCAGGAAAGTGATCGGATCAAGTCCTTCAATCCGGACACGCTGCACATTTTCTCCTGCGCCGCCCGAAAGGCTTTCTGGGCAAGTCAGGAACCCACCTACGAAATTTTCCCCTTCAAGAATATTGCAGGCAGTACAGGCTTTTTCTCCCATGGCGAATTCCTGAGAGAAAAGGGCCATCTGAATCAGCATAACATCACTCTTGTGATTGCAGCCATGCGAGAAGGTTACGGTAAGGGACTGCAGGCTTCCGCTTACCAGAAGAAGAACGTTTCCATGACCAAGCTTCCTCTGGCAGCAAGAATGGCAACCTTCATTCGTGAAACCTCTTTTGAACTGGAAGAAATCAACAGTAAACTTCAGGTATATAACCACCAGCTGAAGGGCCTTGCCTCTACAGACTCCTTGACTGGACTGGAAAATAGACTTTCCTTTGATAACCTCCTCAAGAAGATTGAGGCTGATCACAATCCTCTATCCGAATGGGTGATGTTGATGATCGACGTGAATGGCCTGAAGTACACCAACGATACCTTTGGACATTTGGCGGGGGATGCATTGATCATCGCCGCTGCACAGACCATCTCGGATGCTTTTGGAGCGTCCGGACATTGTTTCCGTATCGGTGGTGATGAATTCGTGGTTCTTGTCGATGCAAGTCTAGATAAGATGTACAAGCTGCAGAACAATCTGAAGCGGGGAATTGAGGAGTACAACAAGACCGCCTTGTATCACTTGTCCGTAGCTGTTGGTGAAAGCCGTCTGAAAAATGAATTTGGTACCCGCAAGTCCATTAGTGACTGGAAAATGGATGCGGACCTGAATATGTATCGTGATAAGTCCGCTACCCACCAGACGAGAGAATTTGGTGACAATCAGAACTTGAGGGAACTGGTGTCGTGCCTAATTTCCATTGAGGAAGCGAAGGATTCCTACACAGCTCACCATTCCGATCGTGTGCAGGAACTGTCTTGCAAGATTGCGGAATTACTGGGCCTTTCTGAAAGTTCTCTGAAGTTGATTTCCGATGCAGCCCTGCTTCATGACATTGGAAAGGTTGGTGTCAGCGACGCCATTCTGGGTAAGCCTGCGAAACTTACGGATGAGGAATTTGCCGTGATCAAGCAGCATCCTGTAATCGGGGCGCGCATTCTCATGCAGTCCAACCACACTCAGGAACTAGTCCAGGTTGTGTTGCACCATCATGAACGTTACGATGGTCGCGGATACCCCGAAGGTCTTTCCGGAGATGAAATTCCAGTGGGTGCTCGCGTGATTGCCATTGCGGATTCCATTGACGCAATGACCAGCCGTCGCTGCTATCGTGATGCCATGTCCCTAGACTTCTGCCGCGAGGAAATCGAGAAGAATCTGGGCAAGATGTACGATCCTGCAATGGGCCAGGTTGTTCTTGACCACTGGAGCGAAATCGTGGACACCTTGCTGGCAATGCTTAGCGGGTCGGGAAAGAGATCGTAAAAAGTTAAAGTATTTTTAGATGAAGGACCCGTCTAAATAGACGGTTATAAGTGTATGGTAAAATTCAATTTTTTATGAGGCATCATCAACATGTGTGGAAGCATTTAGGCAGCCTTGCTAGATGATTCTCTCGATTCCGATTCCCATTCGTAGGCTATCTTTACATCTACA
>NZ_QGDU01000005.1 GCF_003149045.1 Fibrobacter sp. UWR4
GAACAATCGGCCGAGAAAACGACTTGGATTTCTCACCCCATTAGAGTATATTTCTAGGCAAGTTAAACAAATTTACTTGGCGACTTAAATTCGCCTCAAAAAAAACAAACCACTTCTTTTAAAAGTCACAAGTTCATATCCCTATAATGAAGAAAAAATTCATACGGTAAGTGGAAGGTTCGCACATGAAAATAACCAAACCACTTACATACTAGACAAAAATGTTATAAGTTCAACCCTCTATTTCCAAAAAATTGAAGAAATTGAAAAAAAAGATCCAGCCAGAAATAACTATGTAGGTTCTAAACCTACAGGCGATAAAGGCTCGTACACAATCAACTTCACCATGGGAAATAACATTGGAGCCAATTCGTTAAAGATAAAGCATGAACTCCCTCCGAGTTTATTGGGAGATGCAAAAGAAGCTCAATCTATTTCTGCAGAAATATTTCTTACATATGAAAGTGTTTTAAAAAAAGACTCTGTATGGAGACGGGCCTTGACGACCGGCTACCAAGGTCGTAACATCGGCATCCATATTGGATATCCAGAGCATGTAGCAGAAGAAATTGTACCAAACATTCCAATAAACTATAATCATGCCAAAAGTTGTTCCAATTGGGGTTGCGAAAATAAAATATCAGGACATAATTTATTAGAATTTCATCAAGCAAACGAAGTTGCACGAGCTGTAAAAAACGTCGCCCCAAAAGCACAAATTTATTCAACACCAAACTACTTCCCCGAAGCCCCCAACACAGCCCAAACGCCAATCTACATAGGAATCCCCTATCTCACAAACAATGACGTAAACAACTATTCTAATGCAAAACACGACATAGACAATTACGTCTACCATAATAGAGTAATTGAAATTGCTCCCGCAGGGGAAATATACACTTGGGACAACCAAAACCTATATAGTCAAGGTCTCAATGTCATTACAGTAGGAGCAATAGATCCATCTACAACAAACTATCTAATTCACAACAATATAGATCGTCCAACTATTTCAAACATAACTAGTTCCCGTATCGACAAGCCGGAAATAGCCAATTTCACAAACATGTTCTCCCCCGAAGATCCCATGGTCAATTATGTTGGATACGGCACATATACTACATACCCCGCAGTATACTGGACCCATGGCGCAGCAGCCCTTACCGCAGGTATGGTGGCTGATTTACTGCAATACAAAAAATTCTATCAGTGGCATCCAGAAGTCGTAAAAGCGCTACTAATAAGCGCTAGTTCTGGCAAAGTCAACAACGCAAATACTTTTTTAAAAGGTAATCAACGAGTTAGTAATATCGCTGGGCATTACTATCCCTACTTTACCGACCTTTATAAATACAACCGTTCCCAATACTGGAATGGGAACAACGAAGACCATTTCATCAATGAGGAAATTGTTCTTTATGAGCATCACATCACCTCCGGCCGCAAATACCGCATTGCCATCGCCTGGCTATCCAGCGGAGATTACGTAAGAGATTTTGGGATCATCCCCCAAGATATAGATCTTGAAGTATGTCAAGATGATCGTTGTTATACATCTAATTCCGCAAAAAACCCCTTTGAAGTCGTGGAGTTTACCGCACAAACTACCGGGGATTTAAAAGTTACAATCAAACGATACAACAATGAAGGTGGACGAGTTCTTCTTGGCTACAACTTACACGAATTCGTTAAATAAACTAACTGAATAAACGCACTAACATCATCTTATCACTACAACTTACAGATAGCCACATTCACGTTCAAAAAAATATGGATGTATAAAAAAGGGCTCGGTCACCGAGCCCTTTAAAATTTAGGAAGTATAAGATTACTTCTTGCGGCGAACCAGGGCGAAAGCACAAAGTACAATCAGAATTGCGCCAGCGGCGAAGGAAACATAAACCAACTTATGGAAAGGTTCACTACGGTATTCCATACGGACCTGAGACTTGCCCTGGGGAATTTCTACAGCGCGAAGAGTTCCGAATGCCTTATAGACCTTAGCTTCTGATCCATTAACGTAAGCTTTCCAGTAGGGATGATAGTTACCAGCAACAACCATAAAGCCAGGACGATCCGATTCAACCTCGAAAACCTGGGTATCCATCTTGGGGCGTTCCACCAAGCGAGCCTTTCCCTGAATAGGACCGGTTGCAGCTACACTGCCCTTGTAATCCTTAGCGGGAGCTTCAGACAGGATGACCTTTTCGCGATAGAAGAACTTGCCATCTTCATCAGCGAACTGAGGCTTTGTTTCAGCCGGAGCAGATTCTGGGACCTTTGCGGAATCCACAACCGCGGCAGAATCGGTGGGAACTTCAACCGTCTCAGACTTTTCGGGTTCAGCAATCTTTTCGCTACGGATCGCAGCCTTATCCTTCAGGGTAGCAATAGCCTCATCGTCATTCATGACAACAGCTTCGCCATAAAGGTAGGCTTCGCCCATGAAAGTGGGATTCCACATGAAGGTCGTACCGCGGGGACCGTCAAAGAAGATGGCACCAACGTTCATCAAGTCCAGGAACGGATGGGCGGCATCCTGATCATTGATGTTCATCAGGTAGTTGGCATCCTGCTGTCCGCCACGGAAAGCGCGGTAGCTTGCAAGTTCATTATCGTGAACGCCATCCGCATTGCGCAAATTATACTGCGGGAAAGAGTTTGCACTCAGCGCCTTGCTGCGGGAAAGGGAAAGAACACGAGGTGTATTGAGGGAATCCGCCTTGAAGTTATTCTTATAGGCGGCCACAACAGCGTTATCCGGCTGGAGGTATTCCTTAGCCGGGACGTTCTGAATAAACACGCCATTGATCACGAACAGTTCAACACCTGCTACAGCAGCAAGAATCAAAGCCTTCGCATGAACACTCAGCTTGCTCCTTACCACAAACCAGGTTGCAGCGACAATTACGAGAATCAAGATGAAACCAGGAACCACCTTGCCGGCGGAGGCTTCCATGACCGCTTCGTTCAGCGGCTTAAAGTAAGGAGCAGTCACCGCATCTTCCAGCAGCTTCTGGCCACTTATGAGCATGACGCCGATGTAGGCAGCGGCAATCAGCAGAACCGTCTGGACGACACGGCTGGTACCCGGAAGTTTTGCACTATAGCAGGCCATCAAGTTGCCCATAGAGAAGGGCTTCTTCTGGTCATCCAGACTCATGACACCCAGGCAGAGCACAGCATAGGCCACCATGACCACAAGACCTACAGGACCAATAAATGCGGTCCATGCAAAGCGAGCAATGAGAACAAGAACCAGGAGGATCGCATACATGGCCGTACCGTGAAGAAGTGCGCGACGATCATCATTTGCGGAACGTTCGCCTTCCGCTACTTCAGTATTTTCTGCAGTCAAAGCCTTCAGTACGGGGCCAGCCATCATGACCAGCAAGAGCGGTAGCCAGAACAGAGCCATACCCGGAGCACGGAAACTCTTGACACCAGGAAGTACATTGTACCAAAGCTTGAACAAGGGAGAATGATCGCCCATACCATAGCTGAGAGCGACCACTGCACCCACACCCCAGAAAGCGGCATAGCGACGCTTACCCGGCAAGAACAGGCAGAGGAACCCCAGGAAAGTCAGGAGAGCGCCCGCATTATTGTGGTCCAGCTTAAAGCTATTGTGACCCCAGTAGAAAGGAGAACCACCGCCCATCTTGCGGTATTCATCTACGGAGAAATTGACGAAGGAACTGCCTTCCAGGTCATTGGTCTTTTCGTTCTGTTCGTAGACATCAACACCAACAAAGCCAGGGAGAATCATCTGTGCCATTTCTTCCTGGTGGAGAGACCAGCTGACTGCATGGCCATAATTGGTATGGCTATCGTCACCACGGACAGACTGGGTAGTAGTATAAAGATAGGGAGGCACAATCTGGAAGCAGGAAAGGGCAAGACCGAAAGCAAGGCCCACGGCAGCGAGGCCAAGACGCTTACCGCGAGTCTTCAAGGCATCACAATGGAAGGCCACTTCGTAAAGAGTATAAAGGCCAGCCCCCCACAGGAACAGATAAGTCAACTGCAAGTGAGAGCCAAGAATCATCCAGGCGACACTCAAGGCAAGGACAATCATGTAAGGAATACTTCCTGTGCGGACCACCTTGCGGATGGCAAGCAGAGCCAACGGGGCGATGGCAAATACCATCATCTTACCGTCATGTCCGCCATAGATATAGGTAAAGAACTCAGGCGCAAAGGCATAAAGAAGGCCCAGGAGAGCGCCCCACCACTTATTCTTGGTCAGGTGCCAGCCCAGAGCAAAGGCACTCATGAAGGCAACCCACAGGGTCAAAATGAACTTGAAGCCCACTGCACGAGCCGGGTCCATCACAAACTGAGTCCATACCAGCGGATGGTAAACATCGGCGAACAAGGCGTCGATGGTAGGAACACCACCAAGACGGCTATCGTCCCATTCCGTCACCAGGGCACTTTCAGCACGAAGGATTCGGCTACCGATACCGTTCAGCTGGTCGGAATTCAGCATCAACTGGTTAGAGTCAAATGCGAAGTCGCGGAATACTACCAGCAAGATCGCAAAGAAAATGACCGCAATGGCCACAAAAAAGGTGGGCTTCTTTTCAAAAATTCTCATGCAGAGAAATCTAGCAATAATGCTTACAAACTAGAAGGATTTTACCCATTCTTAGTCAGAATCATGCAGATAACAGGAAGTTTCTTATCCACTTCGTTTTCACTGGGGATAATTTCACTTTCCACAATATCACAGTTCAGTTCCTGCACAAAAAATTCCAGCTGGGAACGGTCAAAGCCAAGCCAAATGTGGCCATGAGTCGTGCGGAAGGATTCTTCCTTATGCTGAGCCAGGTCCAGCAGGGCCAAAGTTCCACCCGGTTTTAAAATGCGGACCGCTTCCTTCAAGGCCAGGCGAGGATCCATAGCGTGATGAAGCACCTGGCTCATCAACACCAGATCCGCAAAATCGTCCGGAAGTCCCGTATTCACCATGTCCGCCATCTTGGGCTGAACATTCTGGATACCCTTCTGCTTCAGGATCTGTTGCAGGCCACTGACCACCTTAGGATCGCAATCCAGGGAAGTGACATGCTTGCAGCGACTGGAAAGCATCAGTGAAAGGTCACCCCCTTCACCGCAACCCACATCCACCGCATTGTCAAACTGGACCATCAACTTGCTGAAAAGACTAACCTGGGCCTTAAGGCTACCACCAGCCTGATCCAGTTTATGAATCAATCCTTTCGTCTTGTCACTACGGTCTTCCAGGACCTGGGCGGCGCGGCATTTCAGCACATCCTTATCCGGCAGTTCCTCATAAGCCTCACGGATCATGGACAGCATGCGGTCACTTAAATAAAGATCCTCACTCAGGCGATAATAAGCCTTGATACCGTCACGACGGTCCTTCAGCAGATTGCAGGAAGAAAGTTTTGCCAAATGGCGACTGGCATTACTCTGGTGGATATCCAGAATGTCCTTGATTTCATTCACCGTAAACTCAGCCTGGTCCAGAAGCAACAGGATCTTTAGGCGCATTTCATCGGAAATGGCCCCGAACAAATCCATATTAGGGACAATGGGCTCACGGTTATTATTCAATTTCGCCATAAAAACACCCTTGGGTCTTTTTGAAAACAATATAATTTTTTTAGCTTAGGCCATTATGAAGATAAGGCTCATCCTCCCCCTGCTCACTCTAGCTTTTTCGATAGCCGGAGCCCGAGAGGAGTACCGTCTTAGCCTTTCCAATGACATTCCCGTAACGGCCATGGCCTTGATCACCAGCGGGTTTGGCAGTTATCTTTATAGCAGGATGGAAATACCTCAACATCCCATGGACCAGAAGAACCTTTTGCCCTGGGACAGAAGATTTGCAGGCCGATACAGCGAATCAGCAGATTTTGCAAGCGACGTCGGGACCATTTTTGCAGTAGCCCCCCTGGCAATCGGCGGAATTGCGGTATACACCAAGGATTCCGACTGGGAAGAATTCGGCACTTTTTCGCTCATGCTAGTCCAAGCCGCACTATTCCAATCTGGAATAAACTTGGCCTTCAGATCCTTTGAATTATGGCCAAGACCGTACGTGTTTTCTCAGAACGAAAAGGGGAAAAAAGCTGCAGAAAACGCCAAGGCAGAAGCCTACGGAAGTTTCTTTTCAGGGCACGCTTCAGCAGCATTTACGGTAGCGGTTTTCACTTCCGAATGGTTCGCCCAAACCCACCCGAACTCAGCAAATACGGGCGTTGTACGGGCTTTAGCCTTCTCCTTGGCTGGCCTGGAAGGAACTCTCAGAATTGCAGCAGGAAAGCATTATCCCAGCGATGTCCTGGCAGGAGCCGCTATTGGAACTGCCATAAGCTACGGCATTTTATTTATGCATAAAAAACGGAACGAAAAGTTCTCTTTCTGGGTGGGTCCCTCTATGGCAGGGATCACGTTTTCCCTTTGAAAACTTTTTGTAACATCCAACTTGAAATAATCCGGTATATATTCATTAGTGTAAGCGCAGAGCAAAGAATTAACGGAGCTCACAAGGTGCGCTTTTATGGAATTAAGGATGGCTGTTATGCATAGATTAATGAGTATTCTCGTCGCTGCTGCACTCTGCACTTCTGCATTCGCTGCAGGTCCCAAGATGGGTGCAAAGCACATGGTCAAGCCCCACAAGGCCAAGACCCACATGGTCAAGTCTCACGACGTGAAACTCGACAAGGATAGCGAAGTTCTGTCCGAAGAAGAAATCTTCAGCCGAATCCTCCAGCAAAAGAATATTTCCGCAGACGGTAAGATCCTTACCGATTCCCGCGATGGCAAGAAGTATTCCATCGAAATCCGTGGCGAAAAGGCCTGGATGAAGAAGAATCTTGCATTCAGCATTTCCAATCCCAATCAGTGCCTGATGGAAAGCGAAGAATACTGCAAGAAGTATGGTCGTTTCTATAGCCATAACGAAGCCAAGCAGGCATGCCCCGCAGGCTGGCACCTCCCCGATGATGGTGAATGGCGCGATTTCCAGAAGGACCAGTCTAAGGTAGACTGGAAAAACCTGGGTCAGGGTGGCTGCAAGGAATGGGGCGGTTACTGCGAAAGCAATACCTCCGGTCACTACTGGTCCGCATCCTCCGTACAGAAGGACACTGGACGTTCCTGGGAATTCCGTAGCGAAGCCCATAGCATCAACCGCACCGACGAAAGCCGCACTAAGGGCCTTTACGTCCGTTGCGTCGCTGACCTCCGCTAAAAAAAGCGGCCAATTCGGCCGCTATATCATGATATTCATCTGATACTCTCCTCCTAAAGAAACAAAAAAGCCCCCGTCTTGTTTGGACGGGGGCTTTTTGCGTTTTATCTAAGGCCGGAAAGAATTACATCCACCGCAGAGGAGGCCACACTGTTGACGTTCGCCTCATCCTTCTTGAGTTTTTTCACCAGATCGGCAATGCAGTTGTAACTATAATCCAAGGTGCGGTCGTAATCTTCAAAATTGAAGTCCTTGTCCGTATTACGGTTCAGCTTGTACTCATCGTAGGCCGCCTTGCAGTCGCTTTCCTTATTGGCGTAGCGCAGGTTAAACTTGATCAGGCACGTTTCACCGCGATAGTTCAAAGTAATCTTTCCGCTAGAAGCCTTGAGCGTATTCACACGGATGGTCACCTCGCCATTCTTCATGCTCAGTTCATCGCAATCAGGAACGCGCATATCTTCAACGATATCATTCTCCTCGATTTCGTCATCATCGTCATCCCTGAACATTTCATAGAACTTGCTAATGGCCTTTTCCGCAGATTCAAGAGACTTATTCTTGTCAAACATCTGGGTATAGAAGGACTTCATGAAGCAGGCGCCATCATACTGGAAAGTTTCCTTCATCACGCCGGAAGAGAATACCAGTGCGTTATGGATTGAATTACGAGCATCGTCCACCCGAGTCCAATTTCCGTTGGGGAACGAAGAACCACTGTAAGTGTAGACCTTTTCATCCTCGTCATCTTCGTCGCGGATGTAGGCCCTGGACTTTTCTCGATAGGCAAACAGGGTATCCGGATTGGAGGATTCCTTCTTCCACTGCAAATATCTAAGTCCGCCTTCCTTCACTTCCTTACAGACCGAAGGTTTCACAATGAGTAGGGAATCCTTGGACTTGTAAACATAGCTGGACTTGGAAAGAACGATATCGAAAGAGTCTTCCATGTTATAGCTAGGAGAGCCGCCGTTATCGCCACAGCCCACGAAGGCGCCACAGGCCGCCAGGGCTAAAGTAAACCATTTTGTAATCTTCTTCATATCTGATCCCAATAAAAACTTTTAGTGATGATGGTGATGATGGTGATGATGACCTTCACAGCATCCCCCGTGTGAATGATCATGACTTCCTAAAACGCGATGAGGAATGCCATGAGCAATCAGATCCACGTCGCAGCCATAAGTATCCGTAATCATCTGCTGGGTTAAGCCCGAGCCTTCATGATAGTGGACGCTTCGGTTGACACAGACCACACTCTTCACCTTATGGGAAAGAGCCATCAGGTCATGAGTGACAATGACGATGGTCATAGTCTTGCTGAATTCTTCCAGCAGGTTATAGAGATTTTCCTGGCCGGCGGCGTCAATGTTGTTGCTGGGTTCATCCAGAAACAGGATGCGGGGATTGCAGACCAGGGAGCGTGCAATAAGAACGCGCTGGCGTTCGCCACCACTTAACTCACCCATACGGCGATCCTGGAAACCATCCAGATGGACCTTGGAGAGTGCGGCGGCAACTTCGGTGGACTTCGCCTTGAGGCCGATTTTTCCAAGGGCGACGCACTCCCCTACAGTAATGGGAAATTCCAGATTGCGACTGGTATTCTGGGGGACATAGCCCACTGCAATTTTCTTGGTGGGAACTTTTTCGCCGAAGAGTTTGACCTCACCTTCGGAGGGATTGAGAAGTCCCACAATCAGTTTCATGAGAGTAGACTTGCCGCCTCCATTGGGGCCGATAATGGCAACGAAGTCATGTTCCTCGATTTCAAGATTTACCTTGTCGAGGATTCTGGAATTGCCGTAGGCAAAAGACAAATTGGAGACTTCGATTGCGTTCATAATATTCCTATTGACCGATGGATTTTAGGAGTGCCCGGATATTGCCTTCGTAATCATAGGACAGCGGATCCGTATCCAGGATTCTTGCATCCAGTTCCTTGGCGAGGGTAGCGGCAGCCCGCTTGCTAAACTGGGGCTGGACAAACACGATATGAACGTTGTTGGCCTTACCCGTCTTAATCAGGTTTGCCAGGTCGCGAGGCTTCGGTTCCTTGCCAGCTACTTCTACGGTCAGCTGTTTCATGCCGTAATCACGGGCGAAATAGCCATAGGCCGGATGGAAGACAATAAAGGTGCGGCTATTGGCAGGAAGTTTGTTAATGGTCTGACGGAGTTCCACGTCCAACTTTTTCAGGCGAAAGATCAAGTCGTTGGCTCGCTTGCGGTAAAGAACCTTGTGGTCTGCGTCCAGACTCATGAGAGCCTCGCAAACATTTTCCGCCACCTGCATCATCTGCATGGGAGATGTCCACAGGTGGGGATCCAGATCATCGTCATCCCCATGGTGATGATGTTCTTCACCACCTTCATGATGGTGTTCATCCTCTTCTATCCAGGCAATTCCCTTGGAAAGAGAAATTACATTGACGTTCTTGTTCACGCCCTTGAATCGCGGAAGCCAGGCAGCATCCATGCCGGAACCATCACTGAAGTAAACAGAAGCCTTTGCAAATTCCTTGAGGGAAGCGGGCTTCGGTTCAAAGGTATGAGGGTCCGCCCCAGGAGGAAGCATCGCCACCACATCCACCTGGTCACCGCCAATTTCCTTTACCACACTGGAGTAAGGTTGCAGAGAAACTGCTACCGTCAAATTGGCCGCAAACAGGGACGCACAAAACGCCAATACAATAAATACAAGACGCATTAAATGCGGCCCTCGATAAACCCATCAAAATCAATATCGCTCACCATGTCCACCACGATTTCGGGTTTCACGTCAAGCTTTTCCAAGTCAGCCATCTTGGTTTCGCCACAAAGGGGCAACACAAAACGGCAGCCACTACGCCTTGCCAGCTCGAAGTCCGTATAGAGGCGATCCCCAACGAACAGGATTTCTTCAGGGTCGTACTTTTTCAGAAGTTCCGACAACATGGCAGGATTGGGCTTACCAAAGCTTCGTTCCGGTTCTACGCCGTAAGCGGTCTTCAGCAAGGCCATAAAGCTTCCAATGTCGGGCACAGGGCCATTGGCATCGGGGCAGACAAAATCCGTGTGGGTCACCCAGAAAGGAATCTTACGCTGGACGCGGAAGGACAGTTCACAAAGTTCGCGGTAGTCAAAGCTATTGTGGTAGGCAATCAGGACCAGTTCCGTATCTTCTACGCTCGGGCGCAGATTCAGGGTGGGATCCTGGGCAGCAAACCATTCCGTCACTTCGGGATTGGCAAAGAAGTACACGTTCTTGATGCCTTCTTCATGAATCGCATTCAAGGAAAGATACAGGGCGGAAATAATCGCATCGTCCCTTAAGGGGAGCCCCATCACCTTCAGGCGGTTCTCATAGAAGACCGGAGACTTACTGGTGTTGTTACTCAGATAGTAGACGGGAACATGCTTGGCCACATTATTGACAGTCTTCACCGCCTTGGGATAGGGACGTCCACTCAGGTACAAGGTACCATCCAAGTCAAATACAACAGCTTTTACCGGCTTACAAGTCATGTGCTAAATATAAAAAAGAGACTAGAGACCAGGTTCTAGAGACTAAAGAAAAGACCGATCTCTTGAGGCCGACAGCTCACTCGCGACGCTCGCTTGAGGTATGAGGTCGCGGCTTCGACGCTAGAGGTTTATGGAGAAAGATGAGATCATTGATTCCAAGGGCTAGGGAACATCCCTAATTTCTAATTTCTAGTTTCTAGTCTCTAGGTTCAAGTTTCTATCTTGCAGTTTATGAAAACACCTGATAGCCGCTTCTATTGCCCGCTCATTACCGAGGGCATCATCACACTGGACGAAAACGAAAGTACCCACGCTGTGCGAGTATGTCGTGCTGCAGTCGGCGATGTGCTGCAACTTTCTGACGGACTAGGACATTATGCTGATGCCACCATCGTGAAAGCAGATGCCCGTGGTTGCGAAGTCCAGGTAGATTGCGTCGAAACAGCCGGAAGCGATCGCCCTAAGGTTTCCCTAGGAATCGCCTGCCTCAAGGACGATGCCCTGGAGGAAGTGGTTTTTCATGCGGCACAGACAGAAATTGACAGCATTGTATTCTTGCGTACCGACTACTCCCAGGAGCCAAAGAACTCCGACTTGAAGAAAACCGTTCGACGCGCTGAGCTAAAGAGTCTCGTAAGCCTTAAGCAATCCAAGAAGCCCTGGATGACAAAAATCGAAGGTCCCGTAGAATTCAAGGAATGGCTGAAAGATTATGCAGGAGACCTAGTCCTTTGCGATATGGATGGCGAACAGGCGCCGTCTCCCGAAAAGTTAGCCAATCCCACCACCCTACTGGTAGGTCCGGAAGGAGGCTTTTCTCCGGCAGAAATCCAGGCCATTAAAGATTTCAAGGGCGGTCAGGTACATCTCATGAAATTAGGTCCTACCCGACTCCGCGCACGAACAGCCGCTATTATCGCCTTAGGTAAAATCGTGTGCTAATTGGGATATACCCTTCTCTCAATTTCTCCAACATTTTTACATTTTCAACGATTATTCCAGTTTTATTTTAGCGGGGATGAGGATTTATGGTCATTTATTACATGATTGCGGCCCTGGTGTTGTCAGTAATCAACATCTGTATTTTGACATACGTCAATTCCAAGAGAACAACGTCTTACTATACGACCATGTTCCATGTGATGACCATCCAAATTTTTGGTCATCTATGCCTGGCACTTTCCACAAACCTCGAAGAAGCCTTACTGGCAAATAAGATCGCCTACGTAGGCGCCGTATACGTGCCGCTCCTGTTCTTCCTGGGCGAACTTACCCTCTGCAACATCCGCATTACCAAGCGGCTCCGTATAGGACTTTTCCTGTTCAGTTCCATTGTCTTTGGTTTCGCCTTGACCACCGGCTGGAGCGACATCTTCTATAAGAGCGCGACGCTGGTTTACAAGAACGGCGTCACAGACTTTGAACCGGTTTTTGGTCCCGCCCACATTCTGTTCAACATCATGCTAGGTCTGTACCTGTCCTCCGGCATTTGCGTTCTTGTATATACGTTGGTCAAGGAATTGAACGTATCCTACAAGAACCTCATGGGACTTGCGGTTATTGGCGTCGTAAGCATCGGAGCGTTCTTCGTATTCCGCGAACTGAAATGCGACATGCTGCTCATGCCTGCCATTTACCTCATCGTGGAATACGTAATGATTACCATTTCCCACCGAGTAGGTAAGTACGATATTGAAGGCATCATCCGCGACACCCTGGAATTCCAGAACGAAAACGTCTACCTGTCCGTGACCAACGACCTTTGCTACATCGGTTGTAATGACATCGCCCTCCATCATTTCCCCACTCTGAGAACTTTCCGCGTTGACACCAAGATCCAGGAAACCAACGACCTGGGCAACATCCTTCTTCGCCTCATCAAGAAGTTCTCCCCCCAGGAACTTTGCCTAGTGGACTGTTTCCAGTACGGCAAAAAATATTACAAGGTTGTCCTGAGGAATATGCACCATGGTGAAAAGGTATGTGGCTACATGTTCCGCATCGAAGATGACACCAAGATGCAACGTTACATCAAGCTTCTGGACAAGTACAACAGCGAACTTGCCAACGACGTCCAGACGAAGGACGAACACATCCAGAACATCCAGGAACAGATGATCGTTGGCATGGCCAACATGGTGGAAAGTCGCGACAGCACTACAGGCGGCCACATCCGCCGTACAAGCCAGGTGGTAAAGATTCTGATTAACGAAATGAAGAAGAGCGGATCCTACACATCCATGAACGCTTTCTTCAACGCAGTCATCAAGGCCGCCCCCATGCACGACCTGGGAAAGATCGCCGTGGAAGATTCTATCCTGCGTAAGCCCGGCAAATTTGACGTAAATGAATTTGAAGTGATGAAGACCCACTCCGAAAAGGGCGCCACCATTGTGGAAAACCTGCTGAAGGATGTGGAATCCGAGCAGTTGGTCAACATTGCAAGGAACGTCGCTCATTACCATCACGAACGCTGGGACGGCACCGGCTACCCGGCTCATCTTAAGGGAAATGAAATTCCGCTGGAAGCCCGTATTATGGCTGTGGCCGATGTATATGACGCTCTAGTCAGCCGTCGTTGCTACAAAGAAAAGATGTCCTACGCAGAAGCCTTCGACATCATCACCAGTGCCATGGGCAGCCAATTTGATCCCGCCCTCAAGACACCTTTCATCAACTGCCATAAGGAATTGGAAGCCTTCTACGAAAGTAACGGGGATTAATAAGTCCCGAAGGAAATTCCTTCGTTCTTACACAAAAGAAAAAGGTCCTCAAAGCTAAGCTTTAGGATCTTTTTCTTTTTAGAGGATGCGCAGCATCCTTTTCATTACAGGCTTACTTTCACCTTTTCGCGCATGGCCATGACAGCGTCCTTGGCTTCTTCCACAGTATTGCGGCGAGCAAGGAGAACTCCCATGCGGCGGTGGCCCTTCAGTTCCGGCTTACCGAAGAGGCGGAGGCCGGTATCCGGTTCTGCCAGAACTTCTTCCAGGCCGCTGAACTTCACCTGGGTGGAGTTGCCGTCGCAGACGATTGCCTTACTTGCGCTGGGGCCGTGGAAAGCAATGTTGGGAATGGGCAGGCCCAGAATGGCGCGTGCGTGGAGGGCAAATTCGGAAAGGTCCTGAGAGATCAAGGTCACCATACCGGTGTCGTGAGGTCTGGGGCTCACTTCGCTGAACAAGACTTCATCCTTGCAGACGAACAGTTCAACACCGAAGATGCCGCGACCGCCCAGAGCATCGGTGACCTTCTTGGCGATGACCTTTGCCTGTTCCAGAAGTTCCGGCTTCATGGGCTGGGGCTGCCAGGATTCCTGATAGTCGCCGCCCACCTGATGGTGACCGATGGGTTCCAGGAATGCGGTACCTGCAACATGGCGGACAGTGAGCAAAGTAATTTCGTAATCAAAGGGGACGAAACCTTCGATAATCACACGGCTAGCCTTGCCGGTGCGGCCTTCGTTCTGGGAAATATTCCAGGAATTTTCGATGTCGGCTTCAGTCTTGATGACACTCTGGCCGTGGCCGGAGGAGCTCATGACGGGCTTGATGACGCAAGGAATACCGATTTCCTTGACTGCAGCCTTGAAGTCCTCGAAGTTGTCGGCAAACTTGTAGGGGCTGGTCTTGATGCCAAGTTCTTCAGCAGCGAGACGGCGGATACCTTCGCGGTTCATGGTCAGCTTGGTTGCCTTGGCGGTAGGAATCACGGTGTAGCCTTCGGATTCCATCTGGACCAGAGTATCGGTAGCGATAGCTTCCACTTCGGGAACGATGTAGTCGGGCTTTTCCAGCTCGATGACGCGGCGCAGTTCTGCACCGTCCAACATGTTGATCACATGAGAGCGGTGAGCCACCTGCATGCCCGGGGCATTTGCATAACGGTCCACGGCGATTACTTCCACGCCGAGACGCATCATTTCGATGATGACTTCCTTACCCAGTTCACCTGCACCGCAGAAGAGAACCTTAGTTGCACTAGAGCTAAGCGGGGTACCGATTTCAGCCATAAAAAACTCCTTGAAAGTATCTCAAAGATAGCTTTTTAGAGATTAGAAACTAGAACCTAGAAATTAAAAAAAGGAACCCTTTTCGCATTTCTATCCCTTAACCTCTAGCTTTTTGCTCCTAAAACCTGTAATCCACGGGGTTGAAGAGGAACTTGACGCCGGCACGAACCCAGCCATCAGCACCATCCTCTCCTACAATATGGTCTAGATTTTCATAAATGCGGAATCCGCCCCCTACGTAGTACTCAAACCAGGACTTAACCTTCTCGCGGTAGAGCACATCGAAAACGTATTGAGCCTCTTCTACACCGGATGTAGAGTGAGTCGCTTCCAAAGCGGAGTCATAATCTCCATACAGTTCCTTATCCCCCTGACGGAGCCAGGCGAGGGACAAGTCTACGGAACGATTCTTAAGGGTCCAGTTCACATCCAGCCACATATCCAGAGCGTCAGGACCGCGACGGTAACCAACAGGATAATCCACGAAGTATGCGTCGGCGTAATCCGGATCGTTCTGTTCGCGATAGTTACTGCGATAAAGCTTACGTCCGGTATATTTCACCAGCGGAAGGCGGCTATTATTGGACGCTGGATCTGTCAAAACCACATCAAAACGAGTCGTAAACTTTCCGTACTTCAGAGTAGGAATTTCCTGATAGTATCCCACCAGATAATTGATGATGGAACGGGAAGTCCCCTTGTCATCATCCTCCCCCACTGGGCTGTTCAGATCTTCCATATTCATCTGGCCATAGAACTTGCCGCCCTGAACAGGCTTAAAGCCAACTTCGATGGATGTGGCCGCCGAGGTATAACCCGTAGCATAATTATCGTGCCAGTACATGAAAGGATTCATGGACCTGAATTCCAGGGATTTGCCCCCTACCATACTGGTTTCTACCAGATAGGCCCAGAAATGTTTCATTTCCACGCCGAAGCGATGGAATACAAGATTTTTCACATTTTCGGTGTAAGTACGATTTCGCTGATTCGAAACTTGCTTATCCGGTTCAGTGCACTTCTGCGCGTAGGCTTCCGTTCCATAAGGAGGACAACCCGTAGAGTGATCGATCACATCCCCATAAAGCCAGGCGTTCAAGGAACTGAGCAAGAAATCATAGCGGAAGATTCCCGGATTAAACTTCCAGTGGATTCCGTCATGGTAAGGAATGCCCCCGATGAACACATCGTTGGGAGACGTTTTCACATCGGCATCAAAACGACCGATTTGCACATAACCGACAGGATTGTTCCAGCGGGCATAGGCGTTATAAGGAACATTGATGTCCAATTCGCTAGGCTTGTATGTCAAATTGGTTTTCGTACCACTTTGATACCAGGCTTCCAGATCCTTACGCAAGGGTAATTCCATCAGGAAATGGAAATTCTTGTAACCCGCGCGGAAACTTAGGGTGAAGAACGGTTCAATACGATCCTCGTAATTACGGCCAGTTTCCAGGGGAATCTGCAAGCCACGCCAATTACCGCCAAACCAGTCGGATGTATCCGCAGCAAAATAGGAAGCGGTTGGTCCTCCATTAAAGCCAAAATTGAAGTCCGTACCAACTTGAACGTAGCCCTTATAAGCGGATGAATCCTGCCACAAGGATGTGCGCCACTGCGGAACCGTTACCGAGCGGTCCACAAGAATCGCAGGCGGAACAATATCTACGGCATACGCAGCAGAAATTCCAAGCGCAAGTATTGAAAAATTACGTCCAGACAAAAACTTCATATTCTGAATGTAGTAAAAATGATACCGCACGAACGGTAATCGTGAGGAGCAAGCGGCTGATCTTAATCAGCCGTGGCGACGAGAGTGAGTGCAAATCGTAGGTTCTTCATCAGACGTACTGCACGAACGGTATATAAAAGAACTGCCCAGGCAGGGAGACCCAGGCAGTTCCTTGTGTTGTGTTGAGCATGCACTCGCATGCTCTTGTGTGTGTGTGTTTCGTCGGGGTGCACCAGGCATAGCCCGCTACAAGAAACTTGTAGCAGAATGCTTTGCCTGACGGCCCATCAATCTCCTGATTAGAAGTTGTCGTTAGGGTTTGCGCGGAAGTAAACCGGGATAGCGTCGTTTTGGTTTGTGCGTAAGTAAGCCGGGATAGAATAATCCTGGGTGCTATCCTTGATAGATTCTTCAACAACCTGCTGACGTTCAACGGAACCATAGTTGCGAGTGAAAGCCGGAGTATCCAGACCTGCACGGCCACCATTCATGACATCGTCATCAGCAACTGCAGAAATCTCGGAAGTTTCGGGCATACGGCTCGTGACTTCTTCTTCCATAACTGCAGTAGCGGTAGCATCAAATGCCGGAGCTGCGTATGCAGAAGCAACAGCCGGAGCAACGTTAGCCATGGTCTGTGCAGCAACTGCGGCAGGAGCCATACGGCGGGCAAACATTTCAGGGGCAGGTGCAGCAGCCGGTGCAGCAACAGGAGCAGCCGGGGCTACGGATGCTACGGGAGCCGGAGCAACAGGAGCTTCTGCGGGAGCTGCGGTAGTCATTGCTTCAGCGAAAAAGTTCACTGCGGTCGGACGCGGAGTTGCCTGCTGTACAGCGGGTGCTGCAGCGGGAACAGCGACGGTGGGCTGAGAGTTGCCGAAAACCGGGTTCGGAGCAAAGCCAGTCATCTGCATGGTCTGTGCAGTGGTAAATACGGGAGCTGCGGGCTGGTTGTTAGCAGTGCCACCGCAACCAGTTGCGATAATAGTGATGCAAACCTTGTCACCCAGTTCCGGAACAGTGATATCGCCAATGATAATGTTCGGATTACCTTCTTCACCCACCTTTTCATAGATGTGTTCCATAGCGTCGCTATGTTCCAGCAAGGAGTAGTTTTCACCGTGAGCAACATTGATGAGAACGCCAGAAGCGCCTTCGATGTTGATGTCTTCCAGAAGCGGAGATGCAAGAGCCAGGTCAGCAGCGGCAATACCGCGCTTTTCACCCTGAGCGCAGCCAGTACCCATAAGAGCGCTACCGCCCTTGAGCATGACCTTACGAATATCAGCAAAGTCAACGTGAACCAGGCCATGGTGGAACATAATGCCGCAGATGCTCTGAACAGCGTTGCCCAGGATTTCATCAGCCATCTTGAAGGCTTCTTCCATGGTAGCCTTCTGGTTGGAGCTCTGGAGCAAAGTCAGGAGCTTCTTGTTTTCCACGACGATGATGGTGTCAACGCATTCGCGGAGAGCCTTGATGCCGGCCTGAGCGATGGAGGAACGAGCGTTACCTTCAAAACGGAACGGCTTGGTGACCACAGCAACGGTCAGGATGCCCATTTCGCGAGCAACGTTAGCAACGATAGGAGCTGCACCAGTACCGGTACCACCACCCATACCGGCGGTGACGAACACCATGTCGGCGCCCTTCATAGCTTCCTTCAGTTCTTCAATATTTTCTTCAACAGCCTTGCTAGCCTTTTCCGGATCCATGCCTGCGCCGAGACCCTTAGTGGTCTTTTCGCCAATCACAATCTTGTGATCAGCCAGGCTCAGGTCAAGAGCCATAGCGTCAGTGTTGACAGCATAGTATTCAACGCCATCAATATTCATCTGCTTCATGCGGTTCACAGTGTTACCACCGGCACCACCTACGCCGAATACCTTGACCTTTGCGTTACGAGTAGAGGAATCGTCTCCCATGATGCGGGACTGTGCCTCAAAGTTGATCTTTTCGAATTCACTCATGTTATAATCTCCCTGATTTTGAGTGTTTAGGTTAGTTGTTAAAATTCTTGTTTGCGATTAGAAGTAGGTCTTCAGGAATTCCTTGAAGCGGTTGAAGCCCTTCTTCATGGAAACTGCGATCTGAGCGCCTGTATCCTTACCCTTCTTTTCGCGATGCTGCTTGTTTGCATAATGAAGCAAGCCAATACCTGTTGCATAGGAAGGATTCTGGAAAGCTTCCTGAATGCCGGTCATGCCCTTGGGGCGACCGATACGGACAGGCTTTCCGAACTCCTTGGAGGCAACCAGATCAATGCCATCCAGGTTGCAGCAGCCACCAGTCAGGACCACACCACCATTGATGATGGAATCCATCTGATGCTTCTTAAGATCCTTAGCCAACAGCTGGAAAATTTCCTGAACGCGTGCGGTAATCACGCGAGCGAGAAGTTGCTTGGAGCAAGGAACATCCCCACGGCCACCAACAGCAGGAACCGGGAATGTTTCATCTTCAATAAGATTGTTCAAATGGCAGGTACCATATTTCTTCTTGATTTCTTCTGCCTTGGACAGAGAAATAGGTACCGGAAGGCACTTGCTAATGTCACTGGTGATTACATTACCAGCCAGGTCCAGAGATGCGGTATAGCGGACGGAATCGTTGACGAAAACAGCGATATCTGCAGAGCCTGCACCAATATCAACCAGGGCAACGCCAAGTTCGCGTTCATCTTCAGTAAGGACTGCGCATGCGGCTGCAAGAGGTTCCAGCACAAAGCCAAGCACATTGAGACCAGCACGGTTCACGCACTTTGCCAGGTTCTGCATAGCGTTCTGTCGAGAGGTGACCAACTGAACGTCTACACCCAGGCGGCGACCGGAACGGCCCTTGGGATTGCGAATATGCTCTTCATCGTCCAGAGTATATTCACCCGGGAACACATGGATGATTTCACCGGCAGAGGCGGGAAGTGTACTAGCCTGTTTCTGCACGTTAATGATATCTTCTTCACGAACTTCACCGGTGGGAAGCGTGATGAGGCCCTTGTAGTTATACGGTTGGACATGCTTACCTGCGATACCCACATACACATCATGCACATCAATGCGTGCTGAAGATTCCAGCATGTGAATAGCCTGTTGCAGCTTTTCCACTACAGAGTCAAACTCATCGGGATTTGCCAGCGGAAAATCGCCGCATTCAATAACACGGACGGTTTCACCACCGGAAATGCCAACGAACAGATTGACCTTGGATGCTCCGATATCGAGACCAAAGATGTAATCGTCTTTCTTTATGGGCTGTTGATCATCCATTGAGACACCTCTTTTCATAATTCCTTACATATGCGAAGCCCGGGAACCTCATATCGACTTCGCCAGCGCATCTTAAATCCTTACTAAACCCCTTTCCCAAAGACTCATAGAGGGCAAAAACATCTTCTGTCCAGCTCTTTGCGGAAAACAGAACATGATAACCTGCGTCCTTGAAGAAAACTTCAAATGCGTGATCCTTTTCAGACCAACCCACCTGAGAAACCTTTTCGTACAAACCGCTATTCATCTGACGCATCGTGGTGAGGAAAGCGGCAACGTCCTTAACCTTGTCCAAATTTTCGTGATCGAAAATGGGAAGTCTCATGGCAGAAGCTCTTGCAATGGACATGGGCAAGCCCTTTTCGGAATAACCAACTACGCTTGTACCGTCAAACACGGAGAACACCGGAGAGGTTTCCGTTAGCTTGATGTTCAAGGTAGACGGGAAAGTCTTGGTAACGATCGCATCGTGAATCAGCGGCAAGCGAAGCAGGGCCTGACGGACAGAATCTTCGTCTACGTCACCCATCAGCATGCCCGTTTCGATTTGAGCGTTCTGGACCACGTCTTCCCAGGAAAGCATGCGGTTGCCTTCAATATCCACATATTGCAAGTGGCGGAATTCCAGCGGATTGAATCTCTGAAGTTCAAAGCGCTGCTGATATGCCGCCACGCAAAGAGCAGCAACCACAACACAGACAATCCAGCCACGGCGAGCAAACCAGCGGCATGCGGCCGCAACACCAGATTTAATCTTCTGGCTACGAGCCTGCTTGCGCAGCTGTTCATTCACGCCGATTCTGCGGCCGAGAAATGTCGTCTTGTGTTCAGTCAACGTTTAACTCCAATATCCTAGATGCATTCCTTCAGAATGGTTTCGCCAAGTTTGTAAATGCTACCGGCACCCATCAGGACCACCACATCACCTTCGCGCAGTTCCTTCTTCAGGATAGGCAGCAAGTTCATCTGGTCGCCAATGAAACGAGCATCGCGATGGCCGCGAGCGGTTGCGCTGTCGGAAACAAGAGCACCAGTTACACCTTCAATAGGCTTTTCGCGGGCAGGGTAAATGTCGGTTGCAAGCAGGACGTCACAATTAGCGAAAGCGCTACCGAATGCTTCGTGCTGATCGCGGGTACGAGTAAAAAGGTGCGGCTGGAAAGCGACAATAATGCGCTTGTCCGGGAAGGCATCGCGGAAACCCAGCAAGGTTGCGGTTGCTTCGGTCGGGTGATGAGCATAATCATCAAAGACCATGACGCCATTCTTTTCGCCAATAAATTCAAAGCGACGCTTCACGCCTTCGAATCCTGCCACAGCCTTACGGGCAACGTCAGCATTGATACCTTCTTCAATAGCCAGGGCTACTGCTGCAGTTGCGTTCAGCACGTTATGACGGCCAGGAATCTGCAGGCGGAATTCGCCCAGGCTGTTGCCATCATTCAAAATTTCAAATACGGGGAAGCCCTTTTCAAAACGCAGGTTATCCACGCGATACTTCGCCTGACGAGTAAAGCCATAAGTAATTACCGGCTTCTTCAGGCGCATCAGGATCTGCTGAGCATTGGGATCGTCCAGGCACAGAATAATCTGACCGTAGAACGGGATCTTGTTTGCAAAC
Organism: Fibrobacter sp. UWR4; assembly: GCF_003149045.1. Lineage (NCBI taxonomy): Bacteria > Pseudomonadati > Fibrobacterota > Fibrobacteria > Fibrobacterales > Fibrobacteraceae > Fibrobacter > Fibrobacter sp. UWR4. The sequence continues at coordinate 21,369 of NZ_QGDU01000005.1, forward strand.
TGTACGAAAGCATCCTTAATGTCTTCAATATTTTCGTAGGTATCCAGATGGTCTGCATCAATATTAGTAATGATGGCAGAAGAAGGCATCATGGAAAGGAAGCTACGGTCAAATTCGTCAGATTCGGCAATGAGGTAGTTGCCCTTACCCACTTTGGCGCCACTGCCGTGACCCTTCACCACGCCACCCACAATAATGGTGGGATCAAGACCGGCTTCTTCCCAGATCTGGCCCACAATGGAAGTGGTGGTAGTCTTGCCGTGGGTACCGGCAATAGACAAGGTGTACTTCATACGCATCAATTCGCCCAACATTTCTGCACGCTTGATGACGGGAATACGACGATTACGAGCTTCAACCAGTTCCGGATTATCGTGGGGAACAGCAGAGGAATAGACAACCAGGTCGGCGTCTTCCACATTCTTGGCGTCGTGCTTGGGATCCACGCGGATACCCAGATTTCTCAGGTAATCGACGACAGCACTTTCACTCATGTCGGAGCCGCTGACCACAAAGCCATTGGCATGAAGGACTTCTGCAATACCGGACATGCCTGCACCGCCGATACCGACGAAATGGAGGCGACGTACGCGCTTGCAATCATTAATCTGCATTATGCATTCTCCTTAGAGAGGATTACCTTTGCAATCTGATCGGCAGCATCAGGCATACCGAGAGATTTTGCTGCAGCAGCCATCTTCTTCAGGCCATCTTCATCAGCAAGAAGGCGTTCCACCTTTTCCCACAGGTGATTTTCATCTGCGTCCAATTCCACAAGAGCAGCACCAGCCTTTTCCACAACACGGGCGTTGTGTTCCTGGTGGTTAGCAGTTGCGTGAGGGAACGGAAGCAGGATAGAGGGCTTGCCAAAAGCAAGAATTTCAGCGAGAGCGGAAGCACCTGCACGGCTGATGATCAAGTCAGCATGCTTCATATAGGAGTAAATGCCATCCAGGAAGCCACGAACTGCAACATTGTTCACGTTGCCCACGCGGTTGTTGATGGTTTCCACATTCTTTACACCCACCTGCCAGACAACGGAAACATCGTCACGGGCAGCGATAGTCTTGATGCTTTCCTCAATCTTATTGTTGATGCCTACAGCACCCTGGGAACCACCCACAATGAACACAGCCTTCTTACCTTCCCTAAATTCCATAGGACGAGGCAGAGAATCTTCAGTAGGCAATTCACGGACAGGGTTTCCAAAAACCATGCACTTTTCTGCAGGGAAAGCCTTGGCAGCATCGTCAGAAGTTACAAAGATGGTCTTTGCATAGCGAGAGCCAACCTTGTTGGCAACACCTGCAACAGCATTCTGTTCCTGCAGATACACGGGAATACCCATGGAACCTGCGGCAAGGACAATGGGAAGGGAAACGTAGCCGCCAGTAGCAACAACTACATCAGGCTTCACCTTCTTCACAACGCTCTTGGCACGGACCAGAGCCTTGGTCAAGTTAAAAGGCAGAGCGAGATTCTTCAGGAACGGGCCGCGATGCAGAGGCACAGCGGAAATGTATTCATAGGGCCAATCCTTTGCCACCAGGCGTTCTTCCATGGAGCCCTTACGGCCGGCAAAAGTAATATCGGTAACGCCCATCTTCTTCAGGCTATTGGCAATAGCTACTGCCGGGAAAATATGGCCACCGGTACCGCCACAAACGAAGAGGAACTTTTTCATACGCCACTCCTTGAAAAACCAAAGTTTCTAAACACGCTACTATCCAGCGAGGAACCACTCATATAAGGTTCGTTAATCTTCCTACCAGAATTGGCACGGGAAATGTTCAGCAAAATTCCAACGGCTACACAGGAATAGCCCAGGTTCGTTCCACCAAAGCTCAGGAACGGCAAGGGCTGACCCGTGGTAGGAATCAGGCCAACGCAAACACAAACGTGGACCACAAAGTTGAAGAACAGAGACAAGGTCAAAGCCAGAGCCAAATACCTACCGAAACGAGTAGAAGCATTCTGGGCAATCTTGAATCCCTGAGAGAAGAGAATTGCAAAAGCCATCAAAACAGCGAAGGTTCCTACAAAGCCAATTTCTTCTCCAATCACTGCATAGACCACATCCTTGTGAGCTTCCGGCAAATAGCCAAGCTTCTGAAGTCCCATACCATAGCCCGTCCCAAACAGGCCACCGTTACCAAGAGCCTGCAAAGCATGATCCCCCTGATAATTAGAAGCAACCATCTGGCCTTCGTCAGCAAAGAATGCCATAATTCGAGCTCTAGAGTGAGTGGAGAACAAAAGCTTCAAGATTCCCAGAGGAATCACAGCACCAAGAATTCCTGCCAGATACTTCAGGTTAGCACCTGCAATCATCATGACCGTAAACACAATGGCAGAAATCATGATCAACATGGAGAAGTTTGGCTGCAGAACCAAAACCATAGCGCAAAGACCATAAGGAATTGCAGGTTGGACAATGGTGCAGGCAACAGACTTAATGTTATCCCCTGCTTCAGAAAGCTTTGCGCTAATCCAGATCAAAAGGCCAAGCTTCATGAATTCAGAAGGCTGGATACCGAAAATCCAACGGTTAGCACCCTTGACGCCACCACCCTTCACCAGGGCCAAAACAGAAAGCACAAAAAACGCCACAAAAACGACACGACCCAGGACCTTCCATACGCCATAATCCAACCTGGAAATTCCAAGCATGATAATAAAGCAGGGAATAGCCTTCTTCAAATGTGCCATCATGTAATATTCAGCACCAAAGCCCATAGCCTTGGCCTGCGCAGCAGAAGCCGTATAAACAACAGCCACACCGAGACACAGCAGTAGCATAGCCACCACTAACAGCATCTTATTCATGCTGGAGCCTCGAGTGATAATGTTGTTCAAGATCTTCATAATATTCCTAAACGTTAACCTTGGTAAGCTTGAGCATCGCTTCGACAACTTGTTCCATATGCATACCGCGGGAACCCTTCACCAGGAGAACGTCTCCCTCAGACACTTCTTCTGTCAGTTCAGCAATCAGATCCTGAACGGAATCGAAGTGATAAGCAGACTTCATGCCCTTGGACTTTGCGCCCTTCACATAAAGCTTAGCCTTCTCGCCAACAGTAAACAGCATGTCAAAATTCATTTCCGGAACCATGGCGCCCATTTCCAGGTGGAGAGCGTCAGTCTTGTCGCCCAGTTCCAGCATATCGCCAAGAATGGCAATACGGCGATTCACCTTCATGTTACCAATGGTCTGGAGAGCCATCTTGGTAGAAGACGGATTTGCGTTATAGCAATCAGACACGATCTTGAAGCCATTGGCATTCTTGATTTCCATACGCATATTGGTGGAATGGAAGTTGGCAAGAGCCTTGGCAATATCGGTCTTGGAAACCTTCATCGCTTCACCGATGGCGATAGCGGCCAGTGCATTATAAACGTTGTGGATGCCCGGAACAGACAGCGTAAACTTAGTGCGACCAATAAAGAAGGACGCACAGTTGTTCTCGTCGTAGGACAGCTTTTCGGGCTTGTAGATACCACGCTTAATTCCGAATGTGACCACCTTATAGCTGGTGTTGGAACGGAGCTTGCAAAGGTGAGCATCATCAGCATTCACAATCAGAAGGCCGTTCTTCTTGAGTCCTGCAGTAATCGTGCGCTTTTCCGCAAAGACACCATCAAAGTCCTTTAGTTTTTCCAGATGGCTTGCACCAATATTGGTAATTACAGCAATATCGGGTTCAGTAGCCATAGACAACGGACGAATTTCGTCGGGACCGCTAGTACCCATTTCAATGACTGCAGCTTCGTGGGAGTGTTTCAGCTGGAACAAGGTCATGGGCACGCCAATGTGGTTATTGAAGTTACCAGCAGTAGCGTGAGTATTGTACTTCATGGAAAGAACAGCCTTGGTCATTTCCTTGGTAGTGGTCTTTCCGTTAGAACCAGTGATAGCCACCTTCTTCAGCTTGAAATTCTTCTGGTAACCCTTGGCAAGCTTCAGCAGAGCCTTGGTGGTATCATCCACGGGGGCATACATCTTGAAGTTTTCAATACCTTCAGCATCCTGGTTCACAACACTCATCAGAGCTCCATTCTTTTCCATCTCAGTCACAAACTTGTGGGCGTCAAAACGTTCGCCCTTGATCGGCCAGAAAACAACACCCTTTGCAGGTTCACGGGAATCCATGCAAAGATTCACCTTGCGCCCCTGGGTACGGGCATTAACGCCCACAGCCTGGGTTTCCAGGATTTCAAGCAGTTCCTTAATTTTCAAATCCAGCTTAAACATTTTCCATCGCCTTCACCACTTCCTCGTGGTCATCAAAATGATGCTTGGTCTTGCCGATAATCTGGTAGTCTTCATGGCCCTTGCCAGCAACCACCAGCCAGTCGCCATCCTTCAATTCCGCACAAGCACGCCTGATTGCTTCATCGCGAAGTTCCACAACTTCAAACTTGTCCGTCTTCATACCGGCGCGAACATCGTTAATGATGTCGGTGGGATTTTCAGTACGGGGATTGTCCGAAGTAAGCCAAGCCTTGTCAGCCATCTTTTCTGCGATGGCACCCATAATGGGACGCTTGGTCTTGTCGCGGTCGCCACCGCAGCCAAATACAGCGGAAAGCTTGCCACGGCAAAGAGAGCGAGCGGTAGCCAAAACACGTTCAAGAGCATCGGGAGTGTGAGCGTAGTCCACAACCACATGAATACCATTCTTATTCCAGACCTTTTCAAAACGGCCTGGCACGCGAACTTCTGCAAGAGCCTTATCCATTGCTTCCTTGGAAAGACCAATTGCATTCGCCCAGGAAAGAACCAGCATCACATTATCCACATTGAAATCACCGCAAAGAGCAGTTTCAAAATGAGCAGCAGAGCCAAAGCCAGTCAAGTCAAACTTCAAGCCATCTTCCGTATTTTCAACAATGCCATTGGGCTTCACATCAGCCTTTTCAGCAGCCAGACGAGAAACGCCAACAGCCTTACGGCCAGCCTTCTTCAGGTTTTCGCAGAGAGATGCGCCGTGTTCGTCATCCACATTAATGACGGCAACACCATCAGAAGCCAGATACTTGGTGAACAGCAAAGTTTTTGCTTCGAAGTAGGCTTCCATGGTCTTGTGATAATCCAGGTGATCCTGAGTCAGATTGCTGAACAGACCGCTACGGTAGCTAATGCCTGCAACACGACCCTGATGAAGGGCGTGAGAAGAGGTTTCCATGACAAGATCAGTGCAACCCACTTCCACAGCCTTAGCTGCAAAAGCAAACAAATCAAGCTGACCCGGAGTAGTCAAGTTAGCAGGAACAGAAACATCGCCCACCTTATTCTTGATCGTACCCAGGAGAGCTACCTTATGGCCAGCTGCAGTCAGCATCGCATCCATAAGGAAAGCGCTAGTAGTCTTGCCGTTTGTACCAGTTACGGCATGACAAGTAAGCTTTGAGAACGGATCCTTGTAGAAAATCTTTGCTGCTTCAAGGCGTGCAGCCTTTACATCAGAAACCTGGATCCACTTGGAAGCAAGACCTTCGGGAGCGACAGACTCGCTAACCACAGCAACTGCGCCTGCGGCCACTGCATCACGAGCGAAAACATCATAGTTAGGAGCCGGCATCGAGAAAAACAGGTCACCAGACTTCACGCGGCGGGAATCGTCGCACAAACCACGAACATTCAAGTTCTTCATCAAAGTTTCAGAAAGCATCAGCCTTTCTCCTTCAACGTCAGTTTGCAAACTTGCCCTTTACTCAACACTTCATCGGCCTTCGGGGATTGGGCAACAACGCGACCCTTGCCGGTAAATTCAACCTTCATGCGAACATTGCTTGCAACTTCCATAGCATCCTTCAGGGAAAGTCCCTTGAAGTTAGGCATACGGCTACCGTCCACATTACCGAGGATAAGTACGAGACCCAGAGAATCGCCCATATCACGACGCATGGAAATCACGCGACCGTTTTCTTCGGAACCATCAAAATGAATCTTGCAGTTCTTTTCCGTAGCAAGCTGCTTAGCGTCTGCCGCCATCATCCCGATGTAATCATCATCGCAAGCGGAAACCTTTTCCACCACAGCCATACGATGGGACAGCGGTGAAAGTTCCGGATGGTAGTAGATGCCTTCCATAATCTGACGGAAAATAGGACCTGCAGTATTACCACCATGATGCTGAGCCGTCTGAGGGTCATCCACCAGGACCATGCATACATAGCGAGCATCTTCAACAGGAGCAAGACCGATAAAGGAAGCCACCTGATGATCACGGTCATACTTGCGAGTTTCCTGGTTATATTTTTCTGCAGTTCCCGTCTTGCCGCCGAATACGATATCCGGAATCTTCTTGCTCATAACCTTCTTAGCGGTACCATTGTTCACCACGCGATGGAGCATCTGGCGGATGCTAGCGGCAGTCTTTTCAGAAATTACGCGACGGACGGTATCCGGCTTAAAGCTTTCCACCAGGTTACCTTTGGAATCGCGCCATTCCTTCACGATCTTCGGCTCCATCAGGATACCGCCATTAGCTACGGCGGAATAAGCCATCACCAGCTGAATCGGGGTGGCCATCAGAGCATGTCCAAAGCCCATCGTTTTCAGGGTACGGTCATCACGAGTCAATTCATAAGGCTGGTAGAGCTTTCCAGATTCTTCGCCATAAAGATGTTCAGAAGTCTTCATGCCGAAACCGAAATTACGAGCCATACGATAAAGTTTATCGGCCCCCACCTTGTCAGCAATCTTGCCGAAAACGATATTGGAGGACTGCACCATGGCTTCGCCCATATCCATATCGCCATACACATGGGTATCGCAAATCTTTTCGGAACGTTCACTCCATTTCCAGCACTTGCCTTCGTCGGGGAAAATCGTATCTACCGGAACAACGCCATTTTCAAGAGCTGCAGCAGCGGTAACCACCTTGAAAGTAGAACCCGGTTCGTAAGACATGGAAACGATGTCGTTCTTGGACATACGGCCCACGACCTGCTTCTTGGAATTGGGATCGTAGGTTGGATAGCTAGCCATGGCAAGAATTTCACCGGTGTAAGGATCCACCACCACAGCGGAAGCGCTAGTAGCCAAGTAATCGGCCACACCCTTCTTCAAGGCTCCTTCCACAATTTCCTGCATGTCCTTGTCGATAGTCAGCACCAAGTTCTTACCCGGTTCTGCTTCGGCAACATTTTCGGAACGGCCATAAATTTCGTTGCGACGAGCGTCCTGATAACTCAGGCGATAACCTTCGTTACCACGCAAACGGGAATCGAACACACGTTCCACGCCCATGGAGCCAATGCCGTTATAACCCACCTTGCCCACAATCTGGGAAGCAAGCTTACCCTGTAAGAAAATACGGGTAAAGTCCGTTGCATTTTCGTTATCGCGAAGATTGTCGGCAAATACCACGCCGTTACGGTCCATAATCAAACCGCGTTCAGCGTACACGTTCTTCGTCTGGGTCACCATGTTCTTGGTTTCCTGCTGGTAGATTTCCCTATTCAAGACCTGAATATCAAAGGTCTTGAAAGCAAGAACGCCAACAACGCCCAGCACGAACATTCTGCACATAGAAATTGCATTAATATTGGGAATGTTCATCGGGCACCTCCTACTACACGAATCTTAGTAGGAACATCATTCAGACCCAGTTCCCAATCCTCAGAAACACTGGACAAGTGTTCCAGAGAAGAAAGCTTGTTGATTTCCAGTTCCTGAGTCAGCACATCGCGCTGCAATTGGTTGATCTGGACAGAAAGCTTATGGGACTGTTCATAAAGTGCATTGGTACGATTCTGCATGTACAACGGCAGAATCATATAGCAGCCTGCCACCAGGACAGCAATCACGAACAACCGCACAATGTTGCGGTTTGAAGTTACAGCAGGCTTTGTGTTTTCTACTTCACTCATACCTTCTCGTACACTCTCAGTTTTGCAGAGCGAGCCCTGCTGTTCTTTGCGATTTCGTCGTTAGTGGGGAGAATCGGCTTGCGATTCACCTTCTTTAAACGTTGGTGATTACCACCGCACATACAGACCGGCAAGTGTTCAGGGCAAATGCAGGCCTTTTCAAATTCAGCACAAGTATCCTTGACGCAACGATCTTCCACAGAGTGGTAACTCATGACCACCAGACGACCGCCCACCTTCAGGCAATCCACTGCAGAACGGATGCTATCTTCAATCTGACGCAATTCGCCATTCACTTCCATGCGAACCGCCTGGAATACGCGAGCCAGCAAGCTATTGGCATCGCGACGCTTATCCGGGAATACAGCTTCTACCACAGCCTTAATATCGCTAGGCAAAATGTCGCGACCTTCACGACTCGTTTCCTGGGCGACTTCAATAATGCGGGTAGCAAGCTTGAATGCTCGATCCATATCGGCATTCTTGCGAAGAGCATCAGCCAGATCGTCAGCACTGACGCTGCGGAGCCATTCCTGCGCAGAAACATCTTCGCGACGATCCATACGGAGGTCCAGCGGATTGTTTCCAACGAAAGTAAAGCCACGGCTGGAATCATCTACCTGGTGGCTGCTGATGCCCAGATCATACAGGACACCATCCAAAACATTTTCGGAAACTTCTTCACCCAGCTTGCCAAAGGGAACCGGATGGAGAATAAAATTCGGCCTGCCTTCCCCATTGGAAACAGGAGCCAGGCGCTTGGTTGCAAACTTCACCGCATCTTCGTCGCGGTCAAAGGCATGCAAGGTACCTGCCGCAGAAAGACGGGTTGCAATAGCATAGGAATGACCGCCACCGCCCATGGTGCAGTCAACGAACGTTCCGCCGGCAAGCACTTCGTTTGCCTTATTCAGTTCGGAACCTTCTTCCAGGCGTAAACCCTGAAGGCATTCCTTCAGCATCACAGGATCGTGATAGAACACGCCACCTTCAACGCCTGCAATTGCAGCCGCAGAAATTTCATTTGTATGTAAGGATTTTACTTGAGGATCATTTTTGGACATTCAATCCCCCCGCAAAACCAGCATTAAAACACAGCTTGTTGAATAGAGCCTTAGCTTCTTCGGTCTGAGAAGCAAGCTTGGCTTCGTACTTGTCTGTATTCCACAATTCCAGAGACTTGCCGCGGTATTCTACGAACGTAATGCTGTTCGTAAGTTCGGCATACTGAATCTTGTCCTTCGGGAGCAAGATTCTGTTCTGTCCATCCAGTTCCACAAGGGAGGAACGGAGGCTCATACGGAATTGTTCAGCTAGTTCGCGGTCGGGCCATTGGTCCAACTCACTCATGAACTTCTCGTATTCAGATGTCACGAACAAACGAAGTCTTCCGTCCGCCCAGACAGTCAATACGAATTCCGTACCGTCTTCTGCGGTCAATTGACGACGGAATTCCCGAGGGAAGGCGCACCTACCCTTTCCGTCGATAGCCGACTTGGCTTGACCTATAAAACGGTTACGTTCGTTCATTACACACTATTCCATTACAAGTACACAACACATGGAATTAAAAACACACAAGGTAAATATACCCACTTTACCCCACTTTGGCAAGATTATATACGTTTTATTACACTCACGCCCCACAATTCACCACCACGTTTCAATTTTCTCTTTTTTCGCCCCAGAAAACGCCTCAAAAAAGTCATCCTCCACTGCCAGTCCGACACTAGACTAGTGAACATAAAGACACTCATTTGCTAGATTTTCACCTGAAACTTCCCCACTTGGCCCCACAAATGCTTCTCAGATCACCCGTTTTTTACCACCAGTTCCAATGCATCGCCGACAAATGTACCGACACTTGCTGCGTGGGCTGGGAAATCGACATTGACGAAAAATCCCTGGAAAAGTACCGACAGCTCCCCGAAAATGGGCCCGACGAGAGCCGCCGCACCTTCGGAAAGCGCCTTCTGGAAAACATCGAAGAGGGGCATTTCAAACTTTTGCCAGGAGACCGCTGTCCTTTCCTCAAGGAAAACGGTCTTTGCGACATGATTTGCCACCTAGGATGCAAGGGCACGGATTTAGATGAAAATGGTGAAAGCATCCTCTGCAACATCTGCAGGGAACACCCCCGTTTTGTGGAAGTCTATGGCGATATCATGGAAAAGGGTCTGGGTCTCTGCTGCGAAGAAGCGGCAAGACTGTTGCTGACATCCGAAACGTCATGCCGAACTAGTTTCGGCATCAGCAGTCTTTCCTTCGCAGAAAGCGAAATTGACGAAGAACCGGACGAAATGCCGGAAGACGCAAAAGAAGCCCGCGACGCCATTTTCGCAGAACGCTCCCACATGTTCGAACTGATGGCAGATTCCAGCAAATCGCTGAACCAGCGGCTCATCGACGTTCTGGACTACGCCGAAAGCGTCAACAGCTACGAAGAAGACTCCGAAAAGCAAGACGACGAAGAACCGGAACTTTCTCCGGACGCCATTCAACAGACCTGGATTGAAATTCTTGGCGAAGGAGAAAGCTTCGGCCCCGCCTGGGATAACGCCTACGAACGCATGATCCGCAAGGGATGGCCCCTTCCCACGTCATGCCGAACTCGCTCCGGCATCAGTTTATTTACAGATGAAGACGGCGCACGCATTGTCACCTATCTACTTTACCGCTACTACGCCAAGAGCCTTTTTGATGGCGACGGTATGACCAAAGTCCAGTTCGCCATTTACTTCTGGATCATGCTTCAAAAGTTCGGCGATGTTCTTGCAGCAGGCTCCCCTGCAGACGCAACGGATCTTACCCGCAAAATAAACGCAATCAAACTTCTGAGCAAGCAGACGGAATACTCCGAGGAAATCATGGAAATCCTGGCGGACAATTTCTTCCAGAACGAAGCATTCAGCGTCAGCCAATTCCGCAACATCATCACCGCATTGCAATCCTGAGCGAAGAATCCAACAATGATCATCTCCGCCAGCATCCGCACAGACCTCCCCGCATTCTATTCCAAATGGTTCCTGAACAGAATCCGCGAAGGCTACGTGCTGGTACGAAACCCCTACAACCAGGATTACATTACCCGCTACCAGCTGGACCCAAGCGTTGTGGACTGTCTATTTTTCTGCACCAAGAATCCAACCCCGCTCCTCCCCCATCTGGAGGAAATCGCAGATTACCGCTGGATGTGGCACGTAACCCTCACGCCCTATGGAAAGGACATTGAGCCCAACGTTCCCCACAAGCGATTCATTGTGGAGCAGTTCAAGAAGCTTTCGGACATGGTCAATGCCCATAACGGCGGTGAGGACGCCGTTCAGTGGCGTTACGACCCCATCTGCATTACAGGCAGATACACCGTAGAACAGCATATTAAATCCTTCGAAGTGATGGCAACCCTTCTGGAAGGTTACACCCGCACCTGCATTATCAGCTTCGTAGACATTTTCAATTGCGTCACCAAGAACTTCCCGGAGCTCCGTCCTGTCTGTTGGGAAGATCAAGTGACTATAACGAAAGCGTTTGTAGAAATCGGAGGTCAGCATGGCATCGCTATCAAGACCTGTGTAGAGAACGGCGCTCTCGCGGAATTTGGAGCCGACTGCAGCGGCTGTACTACGCCAGCTGTTTTTGAAACCGCTCTCGGCCTCCCGACACGGGGCCTTACCTTCACTCCCCCCAAAAAGAAATTTGCCCGCGACGAATGCAGCGCCTGCGTGGTAGGCGGCGATATTGGTAACTACAGCAACTGCCCACACTTATGCAAATACTGCTACGCCAACTACGGAAAAGATCAAGTGCTGCAAAAACACAAGACGCACGATCCAGAATCGCCATTGATTATTGGCAACTTGCGTCCCGGAGAAATCGTACACCCTGCAAAGCAAGAAAGTTGGATAAAGAAAAAGCCCAGCGTTCAGCCGGATCTATTTGAAATCTAATTACAGGCTAATGAACTTTCGCATTCCCACCGCAGTAGCAACAGCGCACACCACAATCGAAATCGCCAGGGCCGCCACGGGCATCATCACATCCTGCAGGAATGCCTGATAGCCGAACTGCACCAGAAGTAATAGCGGGATGATAAAGAACAGAGTTCCCTGAGTTGCAGCGCGAACCGTCTTCGCCTTTAAGGAAAGCAACAGGGAAAAAGCATTCACCAGGAGACACGCGGACATGGATCCAAGAATTGCGGCAATAGCGACAGTCCCAGCAACGGCATCCTTATGCATCACAAAGTAAACCAGCTGGCAAATCAAGCTGAACATTAGCGGAAACGGCAACACCGCAAGCAGCTTACCCCAGAACAAGTCCGCAGGCTTTACGGGAGAAAGCTGCAGCAGTTCCAGGGAATTTCTTTCACGTTCACCGGCAAAGCTATCGGCAGCAAGAGGTGCTCCCATAGGCGCCATGAGGCAACCCAGCAGAAGCATCATGTAACCTTCCATGCCCTGCATGATCTGCCCACCATAACGGGAAACCGCAATCCCCTGGGACGCAGCCAGCAACACAGGCGGAATCACGAAAGGAATCCAGAAGCGGGGCTCCCGGAAAATCAATCGCAGTTCATGTTTAAGAACGTGAAGAATCATGAGAAATCGTCATCTACGGTTTAGAAAATTCTTTTATTTCCGCATCACTCGGACCGGAATCGAACACACTACACCAATACCCAAAGCTACACAGTTTCTCATTACAAAATTCAAGCGTTCGTCCTTGCCATTCATGCCAATCATTTCCAGCTTCATCAGGAGATCCTTCTAACCTGCTCCAACTCATCCATTCCCAGGTTTTATCAGAAGTTCGCCTAAAATATAACCCAGTTTTTAGAACTTCGCTTTTTGTCATACCTAGCCGAAGCTTTAGATTTGAAGAAAACCGAAGCTTACACTTGGGAAGACTTCTTGCATCACCCTTAGAAACTACTACAGATTCAACATTCGTCCAACTTCCCATTGGACCAGAAGAATAGGTAACTATATCGCCATCTTGATTACAGCTCACATAATCTGCACAGGATTCACAACTTGTCGAGTCCGTTGAATCGTATCGAAGAATTTCGCAACCCTTACACAAAGCATCATCAAGCGTCAAATTCTTACTTCCTCCAATTACACTTTCATCAATGTTTTGAGCCAACAACAATGATGCAGAAAGAAAAAGGATTTGAATCAACGACTTCATATATTGAAATATATAAAAAGGCGCCCCTAAGGGCGCCATTATTTTACACATCAAAGGCAACGCCGTCGCCGACCTCATACCTCAAAGCGTAAGTTCACTAAGTGAACTGCAGCGACCTCACACCTCAAAGCAAAAGGTCGCGCAGCGAACTTTCGCGCCCTAGCGCAACCTAGTTTCGTGTCAGAGTCTTGTACTTGATGGGCTTGGGGTTTTCCGCATCTTCGCCCAGACGCTTGCGACGGTCGGCTTCGTATTCGCTCCAGTTACCTTCGAACCAGACAACCTTGGAGTCGCCTTCGTAAGCAAGGATGTGGGTGGCAATACGGTCCAGGAACCAGCGGTCATGGGAGATGATCACGGCGCAGCCTGCGAACTTCAGGATAGCCTGTTCCAGGGCCTGGAGGGTTTCAATATCCAAGTCGTTGGTCGGTTCGTCCAGGAACAACAGGTTACCGGGCTGCTGCAGGTTCTTGGCCATGAGCACGCGGTTGCGTTCACCACCGGAAAGGGTGTTCAGCTTCTTCTGCTGGGCAGCGCCAGTAAAGTTGAACAAGCCACAGTAGGCGCGGCCATTCATCTTGCGGTCGCCCACCATGATTTCGTCGCAGCCTCCGGTAATGGATTCCCAGACGGTCTTGGAATCATCCAGAGAATCGCGGCCCTGTTCCATACTGATAATCTGGACGGTTTCGCCAATCTTCAAGGTACCGCCATCAGGCTTTTCAGAACCGGTAATCATCTTGAACAAGGTGGTCTTACCAGCACCGTTGGGGCCGATAATGCCCACAATACCGGAGCGGGGCAAGCTGAAGTTCAGATCATCGAAGAGCACCTTTTCACCAAAGGCCTTCTGCAGGTGTTCCGCCTGAATAACGATGTCACCCAGACGGTTACCGTTAGCAATGTGGATCTGAGCCACGTTAATCTTTTCTCTGGAATCTTCAGCCAGCAATTCTTCGTAAGCCTTAAGACGAGCCTTGTTCTTGGCCTGGCGAGCCTTGGGACTCTGCTTGACCCATTCCTGTTCGCGAGCCAGGCGCTTCTGACGGTCAGATTCACCCTTTTCTTCGTTCTTCATGCGGTCAAGTTTCTGGTCCAGCCACTGGGCGTAATTGCCTTCCCAAGGAATACCGCGACCGCGGTCAATTTCAAGAATCCAACCAGTAACGTTATCCAGGAAGTAACGGTCATGGGTCACGAGAATGACGGAGCCCTTGTATTCACGGAGGTGGCGTTCCAGCCAGGCAACAGTTTCAGCATCCAGATGGTTGGTAGGTTCGTCCAAAAGCAACAGATCCGGTTCTTCCAAAAGCAGGCGGCACAGAGCCACGCGGCGCTTTTCACCACCGGAAAGGTTGGTCACCGGCCAATCGCCCGGCGGGCAGCGCAGGGCATCCATAGCGATTTCAATATTACGGTCCAGGCTCCACAAGTCCTGAGCATCGATGATGTCCTGAAGCTTAGCCTGTTCATCCAGGAGCTTATTCATTTCATCATCTTCCATAGGTTCAGCGAACTTCATGGAGATTTCGTTGAAACGATCCAGGACAGCCTGCTTCTTGGCCACAGCCTGCATCACGTTTTCCTTGACAGTAAGGTTCGGATCCAGCTGGGGTTCCTGAGGCAGATAACCTGCGGTACGGCCCGGTTCAATCCAAGCCTCGCCCTGGAATTCCTTATCGATACCGGCCATGATACGCAAAAGCGTAGACTTACCAGCACCATTCTGGCCGATAATGCCAATCTTAGCGCCATAGTAGAAGCTTAAGGAAATATCCTTCAAGACTTCCTTGTTGGGGTAAGACTTGCACATCTTGTACATGTAGAATACAAACTTTTCTGCTTTATTATCGGCCATATTGGTCCTTGGCGCAACGCGCTGTTAAAGGGCTAATCTTTATTTTCTAAAAGTACAATGTAGATAATTGAAGCCCGTTATTTTTTGATGCAGCGAAGGGAATAAGCATAATAGCTATACATTCTAGTTCCTTCGTCAAATTCGGAAGTCTTGCTTAAGGTCCAGGCGTAATAAAGCATACCCTTATCCCCCCAGAAATAAGCCTTGTATTCTTCATCAGAATACTCACCCTTACTATTGCGCTTACCAGCAGCCAATGCACCAAAGCCACTTGCATTATTGGACTTCATGGAATCATCCCAACCAGTCGTGGCACGGGCAATTTCATTCAGGTTCTTACTAGGGTACAATTCACTTAATTTGTCCGTAAGTTCACGCCAGTCAAATTGGGTCGGCATTTTCCAGCCATCGGGGCAAGCCTCGGAGGCGTCAAATTCCTGATACAGACGGCCATACTTTTCGCAATTTGCAGGAAGGTCTTCGTAGCAGAAGGAAGAATCCATCACAACAGAGCCATCGGTACTCTTATAGAAGTTCAAGTTTTCCGCCATCCAGGTCTGCTTACCAATTTCAATAGTCTTATAAGTCTGACCATCACGTTCATCCGTCATCGTTCCATAACTTACAGAAGGAACGTCTTCTACAGGCTGGGACGGTTCAGGCTCTTCGCAAACAGCAACGCGTTCACCAATCCAGGCGCCATTTTCGCAGGTGTACAAGGTCTGAGTATCTTCAAGATAGACCGTCTGTCCCACATTTGAAGAACCGCAGTCCATGACGATGTGTTCTACGTTCTTAATCGTAATGTTGGCCTGCACATGTTCCACACAGGCTTCCGGTTCTTCTACAATACTGGACGAAGAACTCAATGCGTCGCCAGGATTTTCTACGGAAGCGCTGGAGTTCGGTTTTCCTGGTTCATACCCACATACAGAAGGCTGGTAATCGCTAAGGTACACCCAAGCCTCTCCATCGCATTCCATCACATTGTCCATTTCCACAAGGTACACATGGGAACATTTTATGGCGGAATTACAAAAATATGAATGCAGCAAAGTATCCAAGGTCTGCATCGTATCAGGCACAACAACCCCATAGGCGGGTCCGGAAGAAGTGGCAGTATCTATATTCAGTTCATACGCTGTGGAACTGGAAGAATTATCTCCACAAGCCACAAGTCCAAACGCAGCAATAGAGATTGCACCAAACGCAAAAGCACTCTTTTTCATGATTTCTCCTAACAAAAAAATACCGCGGAAAAGTCCGCGGTATCAAGATAACTTTTTTGCTGTTAACGATTGTTCAGGTAGTCCAGAACTTTCTGGGTCAGGTCGTTTTCCTTCTTCCAGAAAAGCACGGCGCCAGTTGCACGGTCCACCACCATATCGTAGCCTTCCTGCAGGGCGATTTCGTTTACCGCCTTGCGAATCAGCTGAATGATAGGACCACTCACCTTTTCGTTTTCGGAAATCAGTTCACCCTTACGGCCATAGACACGGTCAATGAAATTCTTCAGTTCCGTATCCTTCTTGGCGTATTCCGCTTCAAGTTCACGCTTCTTTTCGTCAGAAAGCATCAGGACCTGCTTATCCAGCTTTTCCTTAATGGCGGAAAGTTCCTTCTGCAGCAAGTTACCCTGCTGTTCCCACTTTGCCACCTGGCGATCATATTCTTCCTGAGCCTTCTTGGTTCCCTTGTAACCATCGAAGATCAGCTTGGAATCCACATGGGCAATGCGCAGGCCGTCTTCAGCAAAACTTGCGCCTGCACCCAGCATCATCACTAAGGAAATCAGAACAATAAATCTCTTAAGCATATTCGCTCCTTCGCGTCCTTGGATTAGAATCCCTGACCGATAACGAAGTTGAATTCCATGTCGCCCACACGTTCGCGTTGAGTACCGCCGTAGGTTTCACCCACATCCAGAGGCCATGCGAAGTCGAAGCCGATAATACCCAGCATCGGCACAACTACACGGAAGCCGAAACCAATATCCTTCTTAAGGCTGGTGGGATCCCATTCGCTAAGCGGACTGAGAGCAGGTTCTTCCACCTTGGACTTGCGGACATAACGATCACCGAATACGTTACCAGCATCAAAGAAGAAGGGCAACAGGTAGAAGGTCTGGGGAACCAGTCCCAACTGGAGTTCCGCACCTACGTACTGATAGCTGCGTCCCAGTCGACCATAGCCAATGGAACCAGAGCTATAACCACGCATCATGCCTTCGTAACCCATGACACCACCCATCTGGTAAAGGATGCGGTTCTGCAGTCGGTCGCCCACGATAATGCCGTATTCGTTGGTCAAAGCCAAAGTCAGGCGATCACGGAAGATGGGGAACCACCACTTGATGGTAAGCTCAGTCTTCACGAAGTTAAAGTCACTGCCGAACTTGTCATCAGCCCACTGCACATCCAGCACGTAACGAGAACCATCTGTGGGGAACTGAGGCAGGTTCTTGTCGTCTCGCACCAGGCGGAAGTTGAGGGCGGATTCAATACCCGTGTAAACAACATAACTTCCCGGGACGTTCTTGCCCTGCTTGTTCATGAGCCAGCTATAACCGATCTGACCATAGAAGTAGTCATCAGGCCATTTCAGACGCTTACCCAGGTAGACGCTACCGCCATAACGAGTAATATCCGGTTCGTCGTAATCATCCATGTTCCACCAGGAGTAGCTCAGGCTAGCACCCAAGGTAATGGGCTTATCCAGGAGCCAGGGTTCCTGGAAGCTAATGGATGCGCTCTTCTTGTCGGAACCATATTCAACGCTAAAGGATGCAGCCTGGCCATCACCCATACAGCAGTTGGGAATGGAAATACTTGCAGTACCCACAAGTCCATCGCTCTGGCTATAGGATACACCAAGGCTGAACTGACCGGTACCAGCTTCCTTTTCCTGGACAGCGAAGTCAAGGTCCACTTCCTGTTCGCCCACCACCTTGATATCGGGGATGACCATATCGAAATAGTTCAGCTGCATAATTTCGCGGAAGGAACGTTCCAGGGAGGACTGACGGTAGGTATCGCCCGGGAAGAGACGAACTTCACGACGGATGACCTTTTCGTTAGTCTTGGTATTGCCATGGATATGAACCTTGTGAATCTGAGCCGGCAGACCTTCGGTCAAGCGGTAGGACAAGTTCACTACAGAATCGTTTTCGAAGGTACGTTCTTCTTCGTACTGGGCAAACAGATAACCATCTTCGCGATAAGCATCCAGCAAGGCCTTCTTGGAAGCGTCATACAAGTACTGGTCGAACACCATGCCGCTATCCAGGCGGAAGGCGTACTTCAGCATCTGGTCGTTCAGCACTTCATTACCGGAGAAGTGGAGGCCACCCATGTAGTAACGACGACCTTCATTCATGTGGATATGAATGATAATGGCGCTAGAAGTCTTGATCTGGTCATACTTGTTCAGCATGGGGCACAAGTCTTCAATCATGTAGCGAACCAGCAACTTGTCTTCGTACTGGTGGCGCTTCTTGATTTTCAGCAAGGAATCGATCTTGGGGTTGCTCCACTTATAACCGTCCACCCTGGACAGCCATTCCTTACGAGCATCCTCATAACGGATAATATCGTTCAAGTACTTCCAGGCGTCTTCTTCGGACTTTACCTTGGGCATAGGTCTGGTCACCCACTGCTTTTCGCCAATACGACGATGATTGCGGAAAAGGTGAGTCACCTGCATGGTAGGTTTGCCCGCCATCTTGTAGAATACGGAAGATGTATCTTCCAAGGCGTCGTTCATCAAAGTGTACAGCGGTTCCAGCTTTTCACCCAGGGGAACCATACGACCCATATAGAACAGGCAGCTGGAGTCCGGCAGGTATTCTGCGCTGTATTCCGTCAGTTCTGCATCCAGGTAACCAAAATGACGGATAGCGTTTAGCACCGTATCACGGTCGGCATTAAACACCACTTCCTTAAATTCGCCACCACCCCACCACTGGTCCTGCTTGGTCAGCATATGTTCCAGAATATCTTCGCTGGGAACATTATCATTCCCCTGAATATCAAACTGACGCACCTTCACCTTTTCACCTTCACGAACCAGGAAGGTCACCATATTGCGATTTTCATCGGTAGGAGTCTCACGATAACCCACTTCTGCCAGCAGGTATCCTTCGGAGCGATAGTAATCCAGAATAGCCTGTCGATCACGTTCCAGCTGGCTCTTGCTGTAAACTCGACCCGGAATCAGGCGGATTTTCAAGCGCAAATCGTCTTCGGAAACTTCATCGGCACCATCGATAATAGCCGTATCAAGAGCAGGCAGTTCCTTCACCTTAAAGATGAGGTCCACATCGGTACCTTCGCCCACATAGTCCACCCAGGCAGTCACATCGTCAAACAGGCCCGATTCGTACAGGGAAGTCACAGAAGACTGAACCTTTTCGGTAAGGGCGGAAGGAGAATAGCTTTGACCATCACGGATTCCAATTCGGCTAAGAACTGAACGTTCATCCATGTGAATCATTCCTTCCACTTTTACCTTGTGGATCATATTTTCGGCCATATAGCTTTCGGACATTTCCGACATATCCAAAAGCTGGGCCTGGGCAAGACCAACCACCATCAACAGTACAAAAAGCAAACGGGACTGCAGAATAAACCTACCTGTAAGCATAAAAAAGACAATTTCGGCAACAAAGATACAAAAACCCAACTTTCCAGACCACAAAGGAGAATGAAAACACCCCTCAATAGGGACATTGAGGGGGGACACAATTCATTACTTTGTACTAAATTGGTAAAAAATCATTCCAGGCTAGAAGAAAGATCCCTTCACACCCACTGCAATCGTCCACTGCTGTCCGAAATCGTCCCAATCAGGGGCGTCCCACCTTTTCATGGGACTTTCGTCGTATTCATCCTTGGAATTGGAACTGGACTTGTCGTGAATCGGCAGGCTTACAGCAAAGTACACCGGAAAATCCGTATCGGAAAACTCGATACCATAAGCAAGGGCAGCAGACCAAGCCTTATGATCCGGATCCGGACGCGGGTCATACTTGCCTGTTTTTTCTGAAGAAATCCAGGCAACCCCCAGAGGAGCAGAAAAACTCAGGCCAAAGGACTGGACAATTCCTGGCCGACCACGGTAACCATAGGCAATGGAGCCTCCCACGCTAGGCGGCGTATAGGCGCCGAGATCGTTTTCGCCATAAGCCTTAAAGCGATACTTAAAACGGTCTCCCTTATGGTCCAAATCCTTCCAGTAAGAATCATTGAATTCATTCTCGCCGGAGAACAGGTGCATGGCAAAAGGATGGGTATAGGTCAAGCCATAAAGCCAGATACCCTTGTCCGTATCCCGGCTATAGTCCCAACCCAAGGTAAGGCTATACAAGCCCGAGCCTTTCTGGAAACTGCTGGGCAGAATTTCCTGGGAACCGTCGGTACCGCGCTTAATGTCGTACTGACCCGTAGGAATAGAAAGACTAGCGGAAAGAGATGCGGCGCCGCCACTACCAATAGTCTTGCTGAAATCAAAGGACACGTCACCCAGACCGCCTGTAGTACGGTCCGTGGGATTCTGGTTGCTGCGATATTGCACTTCTCCCTGATGACTCAGCCAAGGAATGCTAACACCAAGCTTTGTAGACCAGGTGGGCTTTATGGACAAGTGCGGAGTAAAAGTCATGCCGGAAAAATTCTGGCCAACGGAATACTTGGTAAAAGCCTCCACTTCCAGGTATCCCCCAGAAACGCCCTGGCCAATCCACTTGATGCCATCACCGGAACCGCCACCGCTACCGCCAGCACCGCAGCCACCAATGGACTGCCACGGAGTGGAAACTTCCACAGGGGCGTTATAACCCATGAACACAGCCCCAGCCGAAGCCAAAGCCACCACTGCAATTCCGCAAATCTTTCTGTAATCCAATTTCATCGAGAGCCTCACGGAAGTTCCAGCATAAAGCCATTTGCATAACCCGTGGCAAGATACTTTCCATCGGCAGAACGTCCACCTGTCGTAGGAATGGGAGCCACTTCGGTTACAGGACCAATCCACTGCATAGCCAAGTCGGCAGGAGCATTTGCATCCAGGGAAATTTCACGCATTGCCGTACGGCCTACGCTACCATCCTGAGTCACGGCCAGGGAAAAATCACTCTTGATGAAGAAAACATCATCCGGCACTTCGGCCCAGGTGACGAAAAGTCTTTCGCCATACTTGAACCAGTGGGGCTGCATAGGCTCGCCCATCATGTCCGCAGTACGCTCGATTTCTACGGGAGCGGATGTCTCTGAAAGTTTCTGGATGTAGGACTTCATGACCGTATTGTTGCCCGGACCCTTCACCACGTTGAACACGATGAATTTGCCATCCGGGGAAATCAAGGGACTATCCGGAGTCCAATTTTCCTTTTCCATTTCAGGGGACTTTTTCAACTTAATGGCTTTCTTCATGCCACCATTGGCGTAATCCACAAAGTTAATGACACTGGACTTGTCCACAAACACCAGGCGAACATTTTCCGTACCGAAAAATCCCTGAATGGTAGTATCGGATGCGGAAGTATCAGGTTCCGTCACAGAAGGATCAACCCAGACGTGGGGACAAGTGAATTCGCCCATGCCCTTTTCCACCAGCCAAAAACGCTTATGGTCACTCATGCGGGCAGTAAAAATGCCATAATCCAGATCAGTACATCCCTTGGATCCCGTAGTATCCGCACTAGTCGCCACGACGAAATTGGGATGAGTGGTCCATTCCGGATCCTGGAACTGACATTCCGAGGAATCCGTCATCAAATACCACTGGACCTCGTTATCCTGATTCGTTACAGTGATACGGTCGTGCTGGTATACCCCGGAAATGGTATAACCGGAATCCTTGGGAGACACGTTCAGCTTACCGCCAAAGTTCAGCCAAAGCATTGCACCAGGGTAATTTACCGTATCCTGGGTGATAGACGGGTTGCAAATCTGCTTTCCACTGTTAATGGAATAAACCGTACCAATATCGGAACTGGCCCCCGAATTGGAACTTTCGGCAGACTTTTCCTCGAACTGTTCCGGCTCATATACACAAGCGGAAAGACCAAGTGCAAGTAATAATGTGGACGTAATTAAATACTTCATCAAAACGAAATATATAAAAACCCTATTTTTCGGAAGCCCACTCTATTTTCTTTTTGCGAACAAAACGGCCATAAATACAGACCAAAATCACACCTGTCGTTATCCAGCTTAGGGGATAACAGAACATCAAGGCCTTGAATGTTCCAAATTTGGGGAACATGACAAACACCCAGGAAATTCGGATTCCACAAATGCCAAACACACAAATTAACGTCGGCAACATGGATTTCCCCATGCCGCGAAGGGCGCCGGAAGTCACATCTATAAGCACGTTGATAAATTCCAAGCCTATTACAATGTAGACTCGGTACATACCTGTTTCAATGGTGGCCTCGTCGTTGGTAAAGATGGATAGAATGGGATGATAGAAAATGCAAGTCAAGGCACCTAGCGTAAAAGTGGATAGGCCAGACAGCAACAGAGTCCAGCGGACCACCTTCTTGCAGCGTTCAAGATTGCGGGCTCCATAATTTTGCCCCACAAAGGTAACGCAGGCGTGGCCAAAGGATGCTAGCCAGAAGTAAACGATCAATTCCGGATTCATGGCAACAGCGGAAGCGGCAACCGCCGTAGAACCAAGGCTGTTTATAGCCGATTGAATACAAACGTTACTGAAGGAAAAGAGCGCACCCTGAACTCCCGCAGGCAGGCCAATCTTAATCATGCGTCCTAGGATCCATGGCGTAAAGCGCAACTTCCAGAAATCAAACTTGAAGGGACCCGCTTCCCGTTTTAGGAAGAAGAGCAAAGTCAAGGAACTTATGACATTGGCAATGACCGTCGCAATGGCAACGCCGTCCACATCCATGCGGAAGCCCACAACAAAGATTACGTTCAGGACAAGATTGATGGCTCCCGCCACCAGCAAGACATAGAACGGGCGCTTGGTATCTCCCTTACTCCGGAGCAGCGCTGCACAGAAATTATACAGCAGGATAAAGGGGATTCCCACAAAGTATATCCGAAAATAAAGGTCCGCCTGCTCCATAATATCCGCAGGTGTGGAAATGGCGCCAAGAATTGGATGGGCGAATGCGATACCGATTAAGGCGAGCACCAGACCGCACACTAAAGAAATAGCCACAGCCGTATGTACTCCGCGGGATACCGAACGGGGACGATTCTCCCCTAGGGCATTTGCAACCACCACATTGGCACCTATAGAAAGTCCAACGAAAAGGTTTACCATCAGGTTAATGACGAAAGTATTGGCTCCTACGGCAGCCAGGGCCTTGTCTCCCGCAAACTTTCCAACCACGGCCACGTCGGCGGAATTAAACAACTGCTGGAAAATGGAACTTGCCGCCAGAGGGATTGCAAACTTTAGGATCTTATCCCAAATTGAGCCGGTCAGCAAATCCATGTTTTTCACAGTAGCCATAATCGCACCCAAATTTAGTTTCTTGGCACCCCTGCCCAAAGGGTAATTACTAACTTTGTGGCGTAAAAAATTAAACGGAGATTATCATGGGTTTTAAATGTGGTATCGTTGGCCTGCCGAACGTCGGCAAGAGCACCATCTTTAACGCAATCACTAACGCAGGTGCAGAAGCAGCAAACTATCCGTTCTGCACCATCGACCCCAATGTGGGTATGGTGAACGTCCCGGACGCACGTCTTGACGCTCTTGTTAAGGTTTACAACCCCAAGTCCATCGTTCCCGCCGTCACTGAATTCGTGGACATCGCAGGTCTTGTGAAGGGTGCTGCAAACGGCGAAGGTCTGGGCAACCAGTTCCTCACCCACATCCGTGAATGCCAGGCTATCATGGAAGTGGTCCGCTGCTTCGACGATGGCGACATCGTTCACGTCCACGGTTCCGTTGATCCGGTCCGCGATGTTGAAATCATTGAAACCGAACTGATCCTGAAGGACTTGGAATCTGTGGAAAAGCGCCTGGCTACCGAAGCCAAGAACGCCCGTATGGGTGGTGCCGAAGCCAAGGCCCGTCTCGCCGCCTGCGAAAAGCTCCGTGACGCCTTCCAGGAGGGCAAGGCTGCCCGCACTCTCGCAGGTGAAAGTGAGGAAATGGACCAGATCATCAAGGACCTGGCCCTCCTTACCGCAAAGCCCCTGTTCTACTGCGCCAACGTGAAGGAAGACGACATTCTCACCGGTAACGCCTACGTAGACCAGCTGAAGGAATACGCAGCAAAGAACGGTCACGAAGTGATCATGATCAGCGGCAAGATTGAAGAAGAACTTTCCCAGATGGAACCGGCCGACAAGGTTGAATTCCTGAAGGACCTGGGTCTCCAGGAATCTGGTCTCGACGCAGTGGTCCGCAAGGGCTACGAAATTCTCGGTCTCCGCACCTTCCTCACCGCAGGCGAAAAAGAATGCCGTGCATGGACCTTCGAAGCAGGCTTCAAGGCCCCCCAGTGCGCAGGCGTCATCCACTCCGACTTCGAACGCGGCTTCATCCGTGCAGAAACCTTGAGCTACGCCGACTTCGAAAAATACGGCAGCTGGAACGCCGCCAAGGAAGCAGGCGTTCTCCGCACCGAAGGTAAGGAATACGTGGTGCAGGACGGCGACATCATGCTGTTCCGCTTCAACGTGTAATAGAACGACATAAGTTTCAAAACAAAGACCCGCGGACTTAAAACGATCCGCGGGTCATTATTTTTTCGTGAAGAGGGATATTCCCTACATCATCTAAGCTTTCTTTGCTGCCTTACGGGCCTTCAGCTCCACAACGATGGGTCGTATGATGGAAGCCAGGTTCATTGCCGTACCAAAGAAGATCATAAAGGTCGCAGCATAAAGCCCGATGCCAGGTTCCACCTTCAAGATTGGCACGCCAATTGCGCCGCTTACTTCGCCAAACTTAGCTAACGCGCCCCACATGGCTACCCAGGTCAACATGCCCAGTGTGATGGATCCTAGGGGAGTAAACAAAGCAAAGGCGGCGGACAGGATAATGCCAATGAGAATCACCCATAAAAAGCTCATGGGAGGAAGCTGGGGATAATCTGGGGTACGAGCCTTCAATGCAGACAGGAAACCGCTTTTTTCAAAACGTTTCAGTTCCGTAGCACCCACTTCGCTCATATCCTCTTCTAGATTAACGCCGGTCATGAGTTTGTAAAGTGTCGGTTCCATCAGGACCGTTTCCATTTTTTCCACTTGAGGAATTTCCTGGACTTTGCCATCCTGGGTGTCGACCTTTTTCGGTGTGAAATTCGCCCCTGTACAGGAAACTGTGGCAAAAGGCAATAAAAGAGCGAAGAAAATCAAAAGGTAAGGAACTGCGGTCAACTTCTTGAAGAGTCGCATTTCCTTTGATTTCTTTTCGTTCTCTCGAACCTCATTACTTTTGGACATTTGCTTCCTTCTTGACGGCGTCGCCATCAAAAACAGATATGGGGAATGCGCAACGGAAACCGATTGCGTCGGACCAGTAACGCGGATCTTCATCATCGCTTTCAGTCAGATTCAGACGAGATTCGCGATCCTTCCAGGAACCACCCTTATATACCTTATGGGAGCCCATCATGGCACCAGTAGGATTGGAGGATTCCACCCAGAAAGAGAACATGAAGTAGCTGTCACGGGTCCATTCGGCTACGTTACCGGACATATCGTAAATGCTCCATTCGTTGGGCTTACGGAGTGCCACCTGCTGAGGACCATAGCCAGGATTCTTCTTGCCCAGCTTATAGGAATTATCACGGAAGACGGCATACTTCGTCGGGTCAGGTTCTTCATCCAGATTCCAGAGAGAGCCTTCGTTATTGTCGGCACGGCCAGCAAATTCCCACTGAGCTTCTGTAGGAAGGTCGCCGCCAATCAGCTGGCAGAATGCGCGGGCATCATCCCAGTTAATGTTGTGAACCGGCTTGTTGGGATCCTGGAAGGAAGACTTGTCCTTGATCTTCTTATCCTTTTCAACACGATCCATCACGTCTCTGAAGAACTGCTGAGTCACTTCGGTGGTCTGGATTGCGAAAGGAGACATGGTAACTACACGGCCGTAATAACGGAACTTGCCGGAATCAAGGAGAGCCACCGTGCCATGTTCACGATCACGGACAATTCGAGGAGCGTTCATCTTGACTTCAGCATCGATGTCATTTGCACGCTGCAGTGCGATAGCCAGACTATCGGCAGCATCCTGAGCATCCGCAACCTGTTGAACAGTTTCCTGCTTTTCTTCTTCCTTAGGACGGTTGAGCCAAGCCTTCACTTCGTCCTGATCGCGAATATGGGCGGGCAGGACGAATTCACCCTTGTTCGCCACTTCTGCGCCATTGATCGTTACATCCAGATGATCATAACGATACTGGAAACGTCCCAACATCACCCCCTGGTTATAAATCCAGACAGGCTTGTTGTTTGCCAAAGTCAGGGAGAACTTCACATCTCCGCCATCCGTAAGTAAGCCATAGAAATCAGCAGCGGAAAGACCATCCACGGTACCGACCCATGCCACGTCGTAACGAGCCTTTTCCTGACCGAAGAAAATCTTAACCGCTACAATCGGACGATTCTGAGCCTGTTCGTCATACACAGGTTCTACACGAGCGGGAGCCACGGAACCACGAAGCGGCAAGGCTTCCAGACTATCCTTCTTTGCATGAAGGGCACGGCCAACTTCACTAGCGCCACCCAGCTTATCACTGCGCCACTGATCCTTGGCATTGCGGCGAGTCACTTCAAAGCGATTCAGGTAATCCTGGTAACGGTCATCAGCCTTACCTACGCCAAGCTTCAGGCAGTTCTGGGCAGCAGGATAAATCTTTGCGAATTCATTGGTATCCACCAAGGACACATTGCTTTCCAGTTCGCGGACAAAAGCATCATAGAGGGCTTCCACGTCTTCCAAAGTCTTAGCCTGAGCCACTTTTTCCTTGGTAATGGAAATCTTTGCAGACATGTTTGCGCCTGCGGTATCTGCCATCGGCAATTCAGGCTTGAAAGTCAGGACCTGGCCTTCCTGGAGTGAGACGGCCTCAACAAAGGGCAGACGACCAGGGGCGGAAAAGGAGAAGGCATACATGCCGGGAGCCAACGGATAAACCAGAGAGGACACCTGTCTGATGGTGGGAGTAATCGCAACCGTTTCCAAACCAGGAATCGACTGATCAATGGCAATAACACCCGGAAGCTCCGTTTCCTTCAGCTGCTGCCATTTACCATTCTTCATAAAGAACAGCTTCGGCACACGGGAGGAATAAATGTATTCCCTATCAAAATAAATGTCATTTTCATCCAGGAATGCCTTGCTATTCTGGGAGGCATAAAAACGCATGGTCACCACTTCGGAAGACTTCAGGTAATTATCCTTCAGGCTAAAGGCGTGAAGATGCTCATAAGCTTCCAGATCCGGTCTGCCCACATACCAGTTATATTCCTTGGGGCCAACCTTCTTACGGAAGTAGAAAGTATTGGTGCGAAGAGGTACCTTAGGTGTTTCAGAAAGGTTCAGGCCCTTCTTATCCATGGCAAAGCCCATATCGGACTGTAAGGCAACTCCATTCTTGAACATATTGGGAGCAATCTTGAAATTACGATCGCTATCGGCAAAGGAAATAGCCGGAACCAACAGCAAGAGAGGCAACAAACGCTTAAAAGACATAAAGTCTCCTTTTATAACCATTAGACACGTCCAAAAAGGTGTCCATTTTCTTACTTAAAAATAACATTTTTATGTAAAATTGCGAAAACATGCCAAAAAAGGGACTAATTATTAGGCCCCATTTCCAGCAAATGGCCTCCTTCGGAGCCACCCACAGGACCCAATTCCACCTTCCAGTCGGCCAGACGGATGATATCCGGATGATGTTCAATAACAATGACCGTATCCCCGCGGGCAGACAGTCTTCGCATCAAATTCCACAAAATCTGAATATCCTTCAGGTGGAGGCCGGTTGTAGGCTCATCCAGCAGGTAGACCGTTTCGGTGGCATTCTTGCGAGTCAGTTCCGCAGCCAGTTTCAGACGCTGGTTTTCACCGCCACTCATGGTTGTGACCGGCTGGCCCAATTTTACATAAGGAAGACCCACATCTCGAAGTGTTTCCAGCTTGGGTAAAATCTTAGGCTGATCCTTGAAAAATTCGCAGGCATCCACCACACGCATGTCCAATACGTCGGCAATGTTTTTACCCTTAAAGGTAACACTCAAGGTTTCCTGGTTGTACCGCTTGCCGCCACAAGCTTCGCAGGTTTCCCATACGTCCG
The DNA here is from genome assembly GCF_003149045.1 of Fibrobacter sp. UWR4. Classification (NCBI taxonomy): domain Bacteria; kingdom Pseudomonadati; phylum Fibrobacterota; class Fibrobacteria; order Fibrobacterales; family Fibrobacteraceae; genus Fibrobacter; species Fibrobacter sp. UWR4. The sequence continues at coordinate 49,586 of NZ_QGDU01000005.1, forward strand.
AAAGGAAGTGCATTTCCACAGAAATGACGCCTCGTCCTTCACAAGCTTCGCAGCGCCCGCGGGCCAAGTTATAGCTGAAACGGCCATAGTCAAAGCCCTTGATCTTGGATTGTTCCAGTTTACTGAACAGTTTGCGGATATCATCAAAGACCCCTGTAAAGCTAGCCGGAGTACTGCGGGGTGTTCCAGAAATAGGGCTCTGGTCCACAAGCAGCACTTCCCCGCTCTGCTTTTTCTTGCCCCGAGCCTGGAACTTCTTTTTCAAGGCAGGATAAATTTCGTCCATGACCATGGAGCTCTTTCCTGAACCGGAGACACCGCAAACGACGCTGACCGCCCCCTTGGGGAACTTTACGGACAGATTTTTCAGGTTGTTATGGTTCAAGCCGTTAAATTCGTAGAACTCCGTAGATTCCGTAATACGGATGGGAGTCACCTCGTTGGCCACGGGGGTCTGACGAGTCAGGAATTTCACGGTCTCGCTACGAGGGAACTGCTGCAGAGCATAAGGCTTTGCCAGCAACTGGGGGGAACCTTCCGCAACCACTTCACCGCCGAAGTCACCTGCACCAGGCCCCATATCGATAATATGGTCAGCAGCTTCCATCATCTTCATATCGTGTTCCACCACCACCAGGGTATTTCCCAAGTCGCGGAGACGATAGAGGGTGTCCAGCAATTTGGCAGTATCACTTTCATGAAGGCCAACTGTGGGTTCGTCCAGAACGTAGAGCACCCCTTCCAGGCCGCTACCAATCTGTGAGGCAAGACGGATTCGCTGGGATTCGCCCCCACTCAAAGTGTCTCCCGCACGGTCAAGGCCAATATACCCGAGACCCACAGACTTCAGGAAGTCCAGTCGTCCGATAATTTCACGCAGGAGCGGTTCTGCAATGGAACGCTTGCCCTCTGCATTTTTCTCGCCAGCAAAGTCCACCCCGGCGAACCAATCCCGGGCATCGGCGATACTCATGTGATGAACATCCATGATGTTCTTGCCTGCAATGCGAACCCCGAGATATTCCGGCTTTAGACGTTCCCCATGGCAGCTGGGGCATACCTTCGGCGAATCCTTTTTACCATCCTTCAGGTAGCCAAGGCCCAGACAGGTTTCGCAGGCGCCCCAGTGCGTATTAAAGCTGAAGAGCTTGGGATTGAGAGAACTATCCATGTACCAGCCACATTCAGCGCAGCCCGGCTTTTCGCTGGCGGAAAGACGTTCGTGTCCCTCGGAATCCAGATAAAGGATACCGTTGCCATCGCGATAGGCACGTTCAAACGCTTCTACCAGACGGGCACGATTTTCCTCCTTCACCACCACCTGATCGACAATTGCAAGAAGCTGCTTTTCCCGGGTAGGAATCTTAGGCAGAGGCAAGTCCACCAGGTCCTTCCCCAGGTAAACCTTACGGTAGCCCTTTTCCGTCAGGATCTTGGACAGTTTGATGACATCCTTAATTTCAAAAGGAGCAAGGACTGTTACCATCTTGCCTTCGTCACGACTGAACGCCAACTGCATCAAATCGCCTGCGGCAAAGGAATCTACAGGCTTACCGCAATGGAGGCAATGAGGAGTTCCTGCTCGGGACCAGAAAATACGGAAGTAGTCGTAAATTTCCGTGAGGGTCGCCACCGTACTGCGAGGGCTCTTGCTTGCACTTTTTTGATCGATGGCGATAGCCGGAGCAAGACCGGAAATGGAATCGATGCTACCGCGGTCCGGGCGGCCCAGGAAGCGACGGGCGTAAGTGCTTAACGTTTCTACGAAACGGCGCTGGCCTTCGCTAAACAAGGTGTGGAACGCAAGGCTGGATTTACCGGAACCCGAAACACCTGTCACCACCGTCAATTTATGGCGGGGGATTGTCACATCAATATTTTTCAGGTTGTGCTTACGTGCGCCACGAACTTCAATATCCAGGGACGGACCTTCCGTTTCGCCAGCGGTTCCCTTGATGGACGATGCGAACGCATTGTAGCGGGCCTTATTTTCGGCAAGATGTCCCATGAGCTGACTGATGGGTTTGTTCTCCCCATGTTTCTTTGCCAATACAGGCGCCAGGTATCTACCGGTTTCAGATTTCTTACATTTGGCAATTTGTTCCGGAGTACCAGTAGCCACAATCTTACCGCCGTGAACACCGGCATCAGGGCCTAGATCCACAATCCAGTCGGCACACTTGATCACATCTAGGTTATGTTCAATGATGACAATGCTATTGCCCAAGCTGCGGAGGCGATTGAGGCAATCCATCAATTTACGGATATCTTCAAAATGCAGACCCGTTGTCGGTTCGTCCAGCAAGTACAAAGTCTTGCCGGTCCCCGGTCGACGAAGTTCCGACGCAATCTTGATACGCTGGGCTTCGCCACCGCTCAATGTGGTGGAAGGCTGGCCCAAGGTCAAGTAACCTAGACCCACTTCACAAAGCAAATTCAAGGGTTGGGCGATGCGGGGCTGATCCTTGAAAAATTCCGCAGCGTCACTGATGCTCATGTCTAGAATTTCAGAAACATTCTTGCCCTTGAAATAAACTTCCCGCGTGGCGTCGTTAAAGCGCTTGCCGTTACACACTTCGCAGGTTACCTGGACAGAAGGCAGGATATGCATGTCCACCACCTTCACACCGGCGCCTTCACAGGCATCGCAACGACCTCCCTTCACGTTAAAGCTGAAACGGCTCTTGGAGTAACCGCGAATCTTACTTTCTTCCATACCCGCAAAAAGATCACGGATGTCATCCCAAATCTTGGTATAAGTTGCAGGATTGCTTCGAGGGGTGCGGCCAATGGGCGTCTGGTCAATTTCAATGACCTTGTCTATATTTTCAAGACCTTCCAGATGGTCGAACTTTCCCACCGGTTCTTCGGAATTGAAAAAGACACGAGCCAGTTCGCGACGGAGAATCTGGTTCACCAAGGTACTCTTACCGGAACCCGAAACACCTGTCACCACCGTCAAAGCACCATCCAGAGGGATTTCCACATCGATGTTCTTCAGGTTGTTTTCGGTAGCGCCACAGACTTTCAGCTTAGGCGTATCCCTGGTAATCTTCTTACGTTCCTTTGGAATTTCAATGGCCTTACGTCCACTAAGATATGCGCCAGTCAGTGAAGCCTTGTTTTTTTCCAGTTCGTCCACAGTGCCTGCGGCAATAATGCGTCCGCCTTCCACGCCTGCGCCAGGGCCCACATCAATCACATAATCTGCATGACGCATGGTATCTTCGTCATGTTCCACCACGATAAGGCTGTTCCCTTGGGCGCGCAAGTGCTCCAGCATTTCAAGAAGTTTATCGTTATCGCGGGGATGCAAGCCAATACTCGGTTCATCCATCACGTAGAGCACACCTTGCAGGCCGGCGCCTACCGCACTTGCCAAGCGAATACGTTGAGCTTCCCCGCCACTGAGGGTGGACGCCTTTCGGGAAATGTTCAGGTAGCCAAGGCCCACTGCATTCAGGAAGCTCAGGCGTCCGCGAATTTCCTTCAGGATTTCACGACCAATATGCATTTCACGATCGCTTAAATCCAGTTTATTAAAGAACTCCACGGATTTTTCTACGGACCATTCCGTCATTTCCGTCAAGTTTACTCCATGGAACTGAACCGCATTAGCAGAGCGATTGATTCGGGTTCCCTTACATTCGGGACAGACGCCAATATTCATGTACTTTCGGAAGTGGAAAATATGCCACATGTCCCAAAGTTCCTGGATAATATCGATGACGCCACGTTCGCTTCCGCTGGGAGTGCCGTAAAGGATTGCGTGCTGCTGAGCAGGTTTAAGCTTATTCCAGGGAGTATCTAAAGTGAACTTCATTTCGCTAGCGATGGTACGCAGATTGCGCCAACCATAATCGCTAAAGATAATCGTTCCCGTATCCTTTTTCTGGACGGCAAGAGCGCCCTGCTTCAAGGACAACGTCTTGTCGGGAACGATCAAGTCCAAATCAAATTCGCAGGACTCCCCCATACCCTTACAGACAGGGCAACGGCCCTTCGGATCGTTAAAGCTAAAGAATCGCGGTTCCAATTCGGGAATGGAAATATTGCACTTGGGACAAGCGAGAAGCGTGCCCTGAAGGCGATAATCCTCACGACCTTCTCCCGTAGCTGCGGCAGATCCAAACAGGAAGGATACCAGCTTGCCATCCGTCAGTTTCAAGGCTCCTTCCAACGCTTCGCGAAGGCGGCTCATGTTTTTTCTTTCGAGGGTCAGACGGTCAATGACCGCTTCGATCGTATGCTTCTCATAACGGACAAGGGGCGGAACATCTTCAATGCGGTAGATGACTCCGTCTACGCGGGCGCGGACGAAACCGTTCTCCTTCAGTTCCGCCAATTCCTTGCGGTATTCACCCTTGCGTTCCTGTACAATGGGAGCCATCACCGTGACTTGCTTATTTTCGTCACTGGCATAAAGATTATCTACAATCTGATCCACCGTCTGAGCCTGAATCACACGACCGCAATTGGGACAATGAGGGATTCCCAGACGGGCAAACAGCAATCGGTAATGATCCAGAATTTCCACCACGGTACCTACCGTACTGCGGGGATTGCGGTTCACCGTTTTCTGGTCGATGGAAATGGTGGGAGAAATTCCGCGGACACTTTCCACATCCGGGTGCTTCATGCGGCCGATAAATTGACGGGCATAAGCGGAAAGGGATTCCACGAACCTACGCTGACCTTCCTGGAAGACCGTATCGAAGGCAAGACTGGACTTGCCCGATCCCGACACACCTGTGACCACCACGATGGAGTCGCGAGGAATGGAAAGGCTTACATTTCGGAGGTTATGCTCGTGAGCGTCGCGAATTTCAATGGACTTGGTCATGACACAAATATAGTAAACATTTGAGCATACATCAATATTACTATATTTTAGAAATCTATGGGGATATAGCTCAGTTGGTAGAGCAACTGGTTCGCAATCAGTAGGTCATGGGTTCGACTCCCACTATCTCCACTAAAGAGGAATGTTATGTTCAAGTATATCGATTTTGAACCGGACGCACGTAAGGCCCTCGAAGAAGGATCCGCCATTGTCGCCCTGGAATCGGCAGGTGCATTTGAAGGAATCCCTTATCCCGAAAATAGGGATACCATCCAGACGCTAGCCAACCACGTTCGAAACATAGGCGCCATCCCCGCCCACATCGTTATTAAGGGCGGCCGCATCAAGGTAGGGCTTTCCGACGAAGAAATTGAAGATTTTGCCAAGAGACAAGGCGAATTGATCAAGGCATCCCGCCGTGACATCCCCATGCTGATAGCCCAGAAGAAGGATGCTGTCATGACCATTGCGGCCACCATGCTGATTGCAGACCTGGTGGGCATCAAGGTTGTTGCCGGCGGCGGCATTGGCGGCGTCCATCGCGGTGCAGAAACCACCATGGACATTTCCGCCGACCTGGAAGAATTGGCTGTCAGCAACGTGGTTTGCGTCTGCTCAGGCGCCAAGTCCATCCTGGATTTGGGACTTACCATGGAATATCTGGAAACCAAGAGCATTCCCGTTATTGGTTACGGCACAGACAAGCTCCCCGCCTATATGGCCCGCGAAAGCGATTTCAACGTGGACTATCGTGCCGACGACGTGGAAACCATCGCCCGCGCTTTTGACGTCAAGATGGCTCTGAAACTGGAAGGTGGCCTGCTAGTGACCAATCCGATTCCGGAAGAATACGCCGTGAACGCAAGCGAAATGAACCGCGCTATCGACAAGGCCGTGAAGGAAGCCGTCTGGGATGACATCAAGGGCAAGAACATTACACCATTCCTGCTCCGTAGCGTCAAGGCCCAGATGGGTGCGGAAAGCGTTGAAGCCCAGAAGCATCTCCGTCTGAACAACGCAGAACTTGCAGCAAAGATTGCAAAGGCTTTGCCCTAATTCTCCAGGACTTTCGCAGGTAAGGAATGTCAGAAAAACGCGACGTAAAGATCCACGGTGTTTACCGTCATTTCAAGAACCGCTACTATATGGTGGAGGACGTGGCTCTCCATTCCGAAAGCACCGAGGAATACGTCGTGTACCGTCGCCTATATGGGGACAATTCCTTATGGATTCGCGAGAAGAACATGTTCCTTAGCGAAGTGGACCACGAGAAATATCCGGACGTAAAGCAAAAATACCGCTTTGAGCTGGTAGACGATTTTTCCGAAAAATAACTACTTAAAATATTTCAACAAAGCTGCAAACAGCTTGTCAGATTCCACAGGCTTCGAAACATGACCGTTCATGCCTGCAGCCAATGCCTTTTCCCGGTCTTCTTCAAAAGCGTCCGCTGTCAAGGCGATAATGGGTATAAGGGACAGATCCTTACGGCCAGAATTTCGGATATTACGGGCAGCCGTATAGCCATCCATCACAGGCATCTGGATATCCATCAACACCAGGTTAAAATATCCCTGCTCGCTATTTTCCAGAAGTTCGCAGGCAATACGGCCATTTTCAGCCACAACCAATTCCACACCGGATTCCGTCAGCAGATGCTTCGCGATCATCTGGTTCATGTGGTTATCTTCCGCCAACAAAATGCGCTTCCCTGCAAATTGATTCGGCTCCACATGGACATCTACAATTTCTTCAGACGGAGTTCCAGTGGAACTAGCAAGCTGATTATCTTTAGAAAGTACAAAGGATAGTTCCACCGTAAATTCCGTACCCACGTTCTGTTCGCTAACTACAGAAATACGACCACCCATCATATCCACCAGAGTTTTAGCAATGGACATGCCTAAGCCGGTTCCCGGTATGCCACTAACCGTGCTGGTCTTTTCACGTTCAAAGGGCTCGAAAATATTCTTGAGGAATTCCTGAGACATGCCGATACCGGAATCCTTCACGACGAAACAATAACTCACACGGTCCAGTTCCGTATTTTCCTGTTCCGTAATGGAAAAGTTTACCTTGCCACCTTCCGGAGTATACTTCACTGCGTTGCTTAACAGGTTTAGCAAGATTTGCTTCAGTCGCAACTTATCACAAAGGACTACACGATCCTTTGAAATGTTCATTTCCACCAGGAAATCCAACTGACGAGCAGCCACATCATCGTGAAGAATTGTATTCAGTTCTTCAATAATGACGGCAACATTTTCCGTTTTTTCCGACAGGCTTACTCGACCGCTTTCAATACGGCTCATATCCAGCACATCATTGATCAAGGCCAGCAAATGCGAGTTCGCCACAGAAATTTTATCAAGATAGTCACACACGAGCACAGTATCATCCGCATGCTTTTGAGCCAACTTGGTAAAACCGGTAATAGCATTCATGGGGGTGCGGATATCATGGCTCATATTATTCAGGAATACAGTCTTGGATTTGTTAGCAGATTCCGCCGCAACCAAAGCCTCCTGAAGTCGATTCATTTGTTCAATCTCCTTCATTTTTTCCTTATGGACTTTACGAGTGGCAAGCATTACGCCAGAAGCGGTTTCATTCTCCTCTCGCTTCACGGAAATCATGCTGATTTCAGTCCATTCCGCACTATTCGTCTTGTCATCTACAGCCGTAGAGAGAAACTGCATGGAAAGCATATTTCGGTTGGCAAGTCTCTTTCCGATAGTCTGCAAATCCGTGAATTTGTACATCGCCTCACGGAAATTATCCGCAACAAAATTTTCGCAGAAAACTTTCATCCTACGAGAGGCATGCCCACCTTTGTCGCCAAACAGGGCGTGTGCTTCCGGCAAGGAAACCAGTTCAATATAGGAATCCGCCTTCAGGTCAATATAATAAAGTGTGGTATAGATATTCCCTAATGAACGGAACATATCCATCTGGGATTCCAGTTTGTCATAGGAGTCCTGAATACGACGTCGGTTATCCTTATTTCGTTTAACTTCGAGTCTGTTGTTCGCACGGGCGGAATTCGTGATTCCCGCGACAAAAAAACCAACAATAGACCACACAATCACATTCATCACATCGGAATGAAAAATTTCGGAAGGCTTAAAATGATGTGCAACCAAAAGAAACGCCAGATCCGCCATCAACACCAGGAACACTCCGTTAATCGGTTTTAGGCAGAACAACATAGGCAGCACAATAATCATCACCACAAAAGCCAGTGCATAGGAACCAGGATCCAGTATCGTACCGATCACAATGCCCAGGGCAAACAAGGTCACATTAAAAACAAAAGTAAGAATCACAACGTATTTGGGAGCCTGATTCCTAACGAATTTAGCAAGCGAGAAAATGACCAGCTCCACAGCCGCAATGCATGCGTACGAGAATGCATTTTTATGGTACATTTCGTCAAAGAACTGGGTATAAAAGGCCAAAACGGACATGAGCAAGCACATGGATGCCGAAACCATCATCAGGATGGAGCGATTCTCCTTTTGGATCTCAGGCCACACCAGATGCCAATCCGTCTCTTTAAGATTGGCATAAAGCAAATAGTTTTTCAGTTTTTCAATCATTAACATCCTCAAACATGCAATTCAGGCAGTCGCTTACATCTTATCCAGCACATGCCTACGCCATTTGCCCCCTCGCCAGCGAAGAAGGAACAATACGGGCGCTGTTCCATACACGCAAACCACGATAATCCATGCATAATGGGCAGGCATCTTGAAAACATATGCCGCAATATACAAGGCGATCGTATTAAACCAGTTCATCAGGCCACAGGCAATCATGACCCAAACTGTATCTCCGGCTCCACGAAGGGCTCCGCAGTAAATAACCAGGAGCACTTCCACAAAAATGTAGAGTGTCGCAAATCGAAGCATGAAAATGCTGATCGGTCGAGCTGTTTCAAAAATTGCAAGCGCCTCCGCAGAAGCAGCGGCATCCGGTCTAAAAATATCCGCAAGGACGCCAGGCAGGAATATGAGAAGTACGCCTATAATCAAGGAATAGGCCCAGCCCACCTTCAAGCCTGAGTAAGTTGAACGGGTAGCCGCGGCAGCCTGCTTTGCCCCCACGTATCGTCCCACCAAACTTGTGGAAGCCACTTCCAAACCCATCAAAGGAACGTACGCCACCATATCCCAATTAAACATCACCGAAGCCGCAGTCGCTTCCACAGGCCCTAACCCATGGAACAGCAGGATCATCAACTGGAAAGCGGCCATATTCAAAAACATTTCCACACCAGAAGGCAAGCCTCGTTTTAGAAGCTCCTTCATCTGATCGAAATTCATCCTTAGATGGTGGCGGGTTTCGAAACGTCGATCATTCTTCTTACCGAAATAAACCACAAACAGCATGACCGTGGATACAATGTTTCCTATGACCGTACCATAAGCGGCACCCGCCACACCGAGGGCAGGAACAGGACCGCAACCATAAATCAAAAGATAGTTGCAGGCGATATTTACCAGCATGCCCACAAAGGCGGCCTTCATGATCACCTTGGTTTCGCCAATGCCACTAAAGAAGCAAGGCGCTGCATTACGAACAAGACTCACCACCCCACCGAACATGAGGATATTGAAATAAGTTTTCTGGTGGACCAGCTGGTCAGCCGCTACCCCCTGAATTCCAAAAATGGCATGGCCCAAGGGAATGGTCAAATAAAGAAAGGGCACGCAAAGGAGGGATAAATACACCGCCTGCATAAAGACACTGGCACATTCGCCCTTTCGTCCGGCCCCCATACGCTGAGCTACCATGGCGGTTGTATAGCTGATCATTCCCGTAAAGAAAGTAGTCAGGACCAGATTCATTCCGCCAGCACCTAAACTGGCATTCATTTCCGCAGGCCCCAACTTACTGAGGAACAGACGATCCACAAAAGTCATCAGGGTGTCAAAGGACATGGAGAGAAGCATAGGAAGCGCAACGACCAGCACATCCTTGATATCCCCATTTTTGCGAAATTTTCGCTTCCCTAAGGATTTTTCAATCTGTTGTTCCTCTACAGCACTATTGAACATTGCGTCACCGCATATTTTCTCCGGCAACGCAAAATAGCAATTTTATCAGTAATACTGTTCTAGAAAGGCGGTCTATTTACTGAAATGTCGCCCCAAAAGCAGTCGCTTCCGTAGGAACGACTACGCGGGGATTATCGGTAGAACCATCTTCCCATCCCACAAAGCCTTCTCCCTTCGCAGTAAGCACCATGGGATTTCCAGCAAAGAACTTGCCCGCATAATTGCGGCTGGGTAAGGACATGCCATCCAGAAGGATTTCCCCGTTACCCGCAACAGCGAACTCAACATTCACGTCTGCGCCCAGGCCATATTCGGCACGCCATTCGTTGCGATTTGCAGCATCACGTTCTTCAGCCCATTCCTTAATGCAACTACCGGATACCGAGAAACCCTTTCCGCAGGAATTCTTGTAATAAAGTTTTTCGCGATCAAACTTCTTCATATCTCGGGAGGATTCCGCGTCAGGAATAGTTGCAGCCATGCGATTGGTTGCTTCAGCAACCCTGCCGGCATTCACATAGGAGGAATAGATTACAGCAGCACGATTAATGAAGCTACGTACAAATTCAGGATTTGTATTCAGCTTCACAAATACGTTATGGAAGCATAGCGGATTGGATCCGTCGCCAGACTTAACGCTGCAATGTCCGTTTCCACCCTGCTTAATCCACTTGAACATATTCGTGCTCTGGGAAAAACCGCTTACGCCCCATTCCCAGTCAAAACCATGGTCAAGATCATAGGCAACAAACTTCCACTTCTGGGTTCCGGAACGCCATACACGCAAATTGTTATTGGGCCAGTCTCCATTGTGGTAATAGATTTCTGCAGCCATATATTCCATATAGCTCTGCACATTCATGCGTGCCTTAACGGCGGCATAGGCCTTATTGTTTTCACCTGTCAGGTCACTTGCAGAAATGAAATTCAGCAGATCCACGTAATCATCCGTAGTACCACCGCTGGCTTCTACAGAGCGACCTGCATGCTTGATAAAATCAACAGCTTCCGCATCGATACCGTAGTTGGTTTCCACAAAATGTTCATTTAGCTTTTCGCGCATATCGTGGATACCGTAGTAGATACCATTATAGAACACCACCACCTGGCGGGAGCGCTGGTAATCTACCTGGGTTCCTTCCAGAAGGCTTGTTGCCATGGCATCTTCCAGATAGTCACTGACAAAGCGGTTGCCGTTATTACGCAGGATAAAGCCTTTAAACTTTTTCTGATTGGGACGGGTATCAAACAGCGGATATCTGAAGTGTCCCTTCTGTAATTTCTTCTTCATGTTCAGGGACAGGGACTTCTTTTTCTGGTTACGGCTATAGCCACCCATAATGGACGCTTCCATGTCCACTTCAAAAGCCTTGACATCAGACTTGCTACCATTGGGGAAATATTCCACATGGGCAACCACAGCCGTATCAAGCCAGAAATCTGCATCAGAACAAGGATCCGGTTTACAGGGCTCCGCCTTGAGGATTTGCTTGTAATACCAAGGAGGTACCGTCACAGCAACCACCGGCATAGAAACAGTTTCACCAATGAAGTAGGTTTCCACAGACTTTGCCGCAACGGAATCACCAATGAACTCCGTACAACGGGCGACCTTGGAGGTATCGATAGTCACGGGACCTTCCACTGCGGCGGTTTCCAGCGTAGGTTCATTTCCATCAAAAGTACAGCGAACTTCTCCGCCATATTGAGGTGCAGGAATATCAACGGTAAGGGCCTCGTCATAAAAACCGGCTTCTGGCAAACCCAATTTAGGCGCAGTCTTCTTAGTTAGACCATTTTCCTTGGCACCTTCAGCTTCCCAATCCGTCACCAGGATTTCATCCTTGGCGGCATCAGCATTCTGCTGGGCTTCCTCTTCCGTAGAAGGAGGAGTCGACGGAGCAGAAGGTTTATCAGATTCTTCGGAACAGGAAGTTAAAAACGAACCCATTCCCATCAAAAAGACTCCGCACGCGATACAATTATTGCGATTAAGCCAACCAAACACTTTGTTCATCACAAACATCCTTCTCCAAAAAAAGGAATTTTTCAAATCCGCTGGCCAATATAGGTTATTCCCTCCACCCAGTCAAGAAAAAAGCAGTTAACCGAAAGTCCTGTTGATTGAGTTCACATCAAAGAAAAAAGACTGCCCCGGCATAAACCGGAGCAGCCTTTTTGGGGGTTAGGAGGATCTTCTGATCGCTCGATCAAACCTTTGATTACTTCACGATTAGGCCTTCATTCTGAACGGCACCATCGACAGTAACCTGATACTTACCCTTGAAGCCACGGAACTTTGCCACACCGTTTTCATCGGCAGTCACAGTCGCTTCAGTGGTCCAAACCTTGTGCCACAAGTCGTAAATCTTTGTTGCGGCAGGCTTTTCGGAACCATCGGCACGGATGATACCACCGTTCTGGACCCAGTGACGGTTATCCCAGAAGCCCCACATCACGATGCCGTTTACAGCAGGATGGCTGAACAAGGTACGGATAACCTTTTCGTATTCGCTAGCCTGTTCTTCTTCAGAGATGGTAAGACCCTTGTCCCAGGCACCAAAGTCAAGTTCGGTCACCTTGATGGGCAGGCCCAGAGCTGCAAGCTTATCCAGACGTTCCTTGATGAGGGCCGGAACCACGGGGCGAGTACCGAAGTGGCACTGGACACCAATACCGCTAATGGGAACCTTACGATCAATCAAGCCCTTAATCAAGCTAATGTATCGATCGGTTTCACCAGCAGCAACCACCTGGTATTCGTTGATGTAGAGGATTGCTTCGGGATCAGCCTGGTGAGCCCAGATGAAGGCGCTATCCAAATAGTTGATGCCGCAAAGGTTGGTGGTGTACATTTCGTGGATGGGTTCGTTCCACACGTCGTATTCCACAATCTTGCCCTTATATTCCTTCAGGTCGCGGTCGATACGAGCCTTCAGCTTCTTGCCGAAATCTTCGCACTGGCTAGCCTTATTAGGATTGGAGAAGTGCTTATCGAAGCCATAGCCCTGGTGAGCCCAGTACAGAGCGTGACCGCGGAGAGTCCAGCCATTTTCCTGGGTAAACTTCACGTAGCGATCCATTTCTTCGCGGAGGGGCTTACCTTCCTTGCGTTCGTATTCAGGCCACTTGAACTGGTTTTCGGTAACTGCATGCCAGAAGTACTTCTTGGCGGCAGCTTTATACCACTGTTCCGTGCTGTCCTTGTCCGGACCATAGAATGCAAGAGCGGTACCGAAGGGGAAATCATGCTGCAGAAGCTTCACGGAAACTTCTTCACCCGGATTAGCCTTCACTTCAAAATCAGCCTTGCGGATTTCATCGATACGGGTATCCGCTTCAGCATACCAGGTAGTGTCCAGATCACCCTGCATGGAAATAGCCACATTGTCGATCTGCATCCAACCCTTCTGGATACCCACCTGGAAGGTGACATTATTCAGGCCGTAACCCTTCTGGTCAGCAAGGAAGGTCATGGAATAAGTCTGCCATTCCGGAGTCAGGGCATAGGAAGCGCTTTCCTTCTGCTTGTATTCCGTATCGGGACCACCCTGGACCACGGCGTTCATAGCCATGTTCCCTCTAGCAACGAAGGAAAGAGTGTAATAAGTAGAGTCCGCCAGGAATTTAGGCGGCTGAAGCTGCAGGCCCCACCAAGGATCCGGCAGTTCCTTCACGATCACCTGGGCGCCGTTGGTGCAGTTCACGCCAAGACCCTGAACGCCAATCTGGCTTTCCACCTTGGCAGTCTTGCGACCATCTTCCTTGATCCACAAATACCAGCCGCCATCGCCATATTCCATGTCGCCGTTGGTCATCTTGTTGGATACAGGAATCTCCTCGAATTCTTCGGGATTGCAGCCCGTGGGAGGAGGAACATCTGCATTCGCAGAAGTGGCAGCCATGCTGGCAGGACCACCTGCAGTAGAAATCACGGAAGGACTAGCATTTTCGCTGCCAGCGCAGCCCACCAATGCAGCCACAGGCAAAGCCCAAAGGGCGGTTTTTAAGGATTTATGCATAAACATTCCTATTCTTTTCAAATTTTTCAGCTAGAATATAATTATAAAAGTGCGGGATAAGCCTGCAGCAAATCAAAAAGTGTACACAACTGTATCAAGTGACTAGCGTCATCCAAATCAGGGAAACAATCTAGCTTTATACAAAGAAATATACTATATTCAACATATTCTCATCCGGCATTCGTGCGCGGCCATTAACTCTCTGCTTGCTGCTCGCGGCACTTCGCTTTCAACTTGACCGAAGGAAGGACGCCGCAGGGGACCTGGGAATGCGCTTCCTGAGTAAGTAACGTAGGGCCCCCGATTTCAACGAAAAATTGAGGTCGGCACCATATCGTTAACCATTTTTACTCAAGAGGTATCCCATGACAGCATTGGGATCACGCGCCGACTTCGGCATCATTTTGAACCAGGACCTTCCGGAACAGGAAATCCCGGAACTCCTGCGGCACTCCACTTTCCTTTCCGCGAAGGAAAATACGGCTTTTATCAGGCTTTTCGAGGACAAGGAAATCCTGATCGATTTTCTGAACGCAGTCCTCCGTCGCAACGGCGAGGATCTCATTACGGAAGTAGAACACATGAATCGCGACCTTGCGGTCATCTACCCCAGCGATGACATCGTGGGCGTTGACGTTCACGCAAAAACAAAAAAAGGCGAATACATCGACGTTGAAATGCAGAAGTTCGGCCACACCCACTTCAAGGACCGCGTCGTTCTGTACGGCACCATCATGGCCGCCGAGGCCCACCGCGAGGAACTCCTGTCGCTCAAGAAGCGCCGCCAGGAACTCTCCCTCAAGGAGCGCTACCGCATGCCCAAGATCTACAGCATCTGGATTTGCGAGAACGCCACCGACGGAAACAAGGACTACCGCGACACCTGGGGCATCTACCGCAAGAGCGACCTGGGAAACAAGGACGCCTTGCCTGTAAGCGACGTTTTGAACTATATTTTCATCAAGTTGCCGAAGTTGGAAGCCGCCAAGGACGTCCCCGAAAGGGAACGGGAATGGATGGACTTCATCAACAACTGCGGCAGCCGCGACGAAATTCCCAGCAACGCCCAGGGCGCCATCCGCGACGCCTACGAGCGGTTGCGTATCCGTAGAACCCCTAAGGAAATCCTTGAAAGGCAGACTCTTACCATGACTACCCAGTATGACATAGACTGTTACATTGATGACGCCATTAGCGAAGGCTTCGAAAAAGGTCTTGAAAAGGGACTTGAAAAGGGACTTGAGCAAGGACTTGAACAAGGTCTTGAAAAAGGGCGGACAGAGGGTAAAGACGAGGCTCGGACCGAGGCTGTCGTCAAGGCTTTAAAGCGAGGCAAGCTCACCCTGGATGAAATCGCAGAAGACAACGATGTTTCGATTGATCGGGTGCGAGAAATCCAGAAGAACTTGCAAGGAAAGTAGATGCCAACTTGAACGCATCGTAATGCCCCATATATCCAAGATAGCTTTGAATTCTGGATTGCTGGACGCGTTCTTCCAACACAGGGTTTCGTACACATTCCCTAAAGTTTTTTACAGTCCGTCTGCTAGGATAAGTCCGCCAGGGCAAAATATAGGCTCCCAAAAAAGGAAAACCATGGCTTACAGGCTGTAGCCGCGTTTTCTTTTCATTTAAATTCAAGTTCAGCCGGTCAAGCAAAAAATTGCGGATTTTAGGGATTGCATTCAGCAGCACAGACTTGTCATGATGAACAAGAAGCATGTCGTCCACATAACGGCCGTAGCAGCGAATTTTCAGTTGATGTTTTACGAACTGATCCAAGGGATTCAAATAGACATTGCCGAATAGTTGCGAAGTCAAGTTACCAATAGGCAAGCCTTGGTTTGCTGGCAGCCCCATGAGGGACTTGTTTGCTGGCAAGTCGTTCCAGGCACTGCGAGGGCTGCGAAAGTGGGCATTTTTTAACGGATCGTTAAACACAAAAGTCTTAACCAGGAACAGGCAAAGATCCCTGTCGGGAATGCCCCGCCACTTGGCCTTGCGAAGGCCCTCGATAATCAACTGATACAAGATATCGCGGTTGATACTCATGAAGAACCCGCTAATATCAAGGCGAAGGGCCCAGCAGTCGCGGGTAAAATTGCGGCTTTCCGAAACCATGAACTCTTTAGCCCGATTGATGCCGAAATCCGTACCCTTACCTACACGGCAACTGTAGCTGTCATAGATAAACTGCCGGTCGAATATGGGGTAAATCCAGTTGTACAATAGGTGGTGCACAACGCGGTCACGGAAATTGGCGGCGATGATTTCACGCTTTACAGGCTTTTCGTTGATAAAGCAGATGCTAGGCAAAGGCTCGTAGGTCCTATTTTGTAGTTCCAAGGCCAAGGCCAACAAGTTGCTTTCGAGATTTTGCTCGAACTCCAGCTGGTTATGGGTATTGCGCTTATGTTTGCGGGCCTGAAAATAGGCAAAGCGTAAATCATTTTTTAGAAGGTTGATATTAAATTTACCAGAGTCCTTGAGACAACGAACCGACCTTGCGTTGTTCTTGTTGTTCCAGTTGAGGTTCGCGTTGTCGTTGTTGTAGTTCAGGTTCAAGTTGAAGGCGTTGTTGCTATTGTACTCGCCCGATGACCAGAAGTTAGCGTTGTTGCCCTCGTTGTTGAAGTCACCATTGTTGTTCCTGTTGCCACCAGGGAGCGCGGAGAAACCGTAAGTGCCACCTGAATTTGAACTGCGATCGATTTTAGTTTCCAAGGAAGAATCTAATCCAAGCTGACTAAATAAATCTAGCTGACCGGAAACCTCCAGGGATTTTTTTCTACTCGGTTTCATGCGAGTTGATCGCCGACTCTGATAGGTTTGCTCCCGTAGTCTTTAGTACCACTGGACTCTAACCTTAAAAGCGAATAAACTTTTTCCACCTTTTCATTAAAGAAAAACCATTGATTTCCATTAAGCTGCCCCAAATCCGTTAACAGGCGGACCTTGATTCTCATGCTACCCAAAAGAGTCCGAAGCAACATAGAATCCATCTTTATAACCTTTGTTGTAACCAAGTGAAGATGCTCTGTCAGTTCCACTGATTCCTGGCGTAATTTTTCGCCCAGGCCAAAACGGAAATTCCGGAAAAATTTACTGGAGCATCTACACACGTACAAACAAATATCATAGGCTTCGCGATTGGCAAGCATTAAGTTTTCATAAGTAACTTCAGCCTGGCTTTTTTCAATGGATTCTCTTGATGGAACATTCCCCTCGACCATGCTTATCTTGGTTGTTTTCCATTCTTCAAAATCTTTACATGGAGGCAAACCTTGAATATCTACACGGTTTTCATCAATCTGAATCCAGGAATATCCCGATAGTTCAACCTCACGCTTCAAAGGTTCCATGCATTTTTCAGGGAACCCCATATAGACCATTTCGGCATTGATATTTTTATAGAAACGGCTATGCACCTTGTACTTGCGAAAGTGCCTTTCCATGAAATAGGCTGAATATTCATAAGCCTGGAAAAAACTACGATCCCGCAAAAGGTGGATTGTTCCATTGCCTGTTGGCGTAGATTCAGAATGCTCAAGAGCAAAGATTTCATTTATCTTCATGCGCCAAATTTAATGGAACTTTCAACACAATCAAAGGGATGTCTGCGCAATTTTAGTTTTACACTTTATGACAAAAATTGACATTTATTAAAATAGATATTTATAGGTTTTAGATGATTATATTTTACCGCTAAAATCTCGCCCCCCCCCCAAAAAAAAATCGGGCCGCCTTGCCTTGCGGCTTGGCGGCCTGTTTTGGTTGGCTTACATTAGCCAACCGCTAGTCCGACTTACGTCGGTCTAGTTAGAGTCCTTGAGACAACGAACCGACCTTGCGTAGTTCTTGTAGTCCCGGTCGAGGTACGCGTCGTCGTAGTAGTAGAGCAGGTACAAGAAGAAGGCGACGTAGCTACTGTACTCGCCCGACGACCAGAAGCCAGCGTTGTTGCCCTCGTTGCCGAAGTCACCACCGTAGTCCCTGTAGCCACCAGGGAGCGCGGAGAAACCGTAAGCATCCGTTCCGTTGCCGCTAGAATTCCAGCCGGACTGGGACTTCAAATACTTGCCAGCAGTAGATGAACCGGCATCACCAGTATGGTTATATCCGAACGATGGGTCAACAAAATTGATCAGTTCCTCGAACTCTCGGTGGCTCGGCAAGTGCCACCCACTGGGGCAAACACCGCGAACCGGGGTTGACGGATTAAGGGATGCATTACAGGCTTTACCATAAGCACAGCCTGCATCGTCCATGGCGACTTCCCAGGTGTACAGGCGACCATACTTGGTACAATTACTAGACTCATTGCCATAGCAGCCGCTCCATGCATAGGAACCCATGCTAGACACGTTACCCGGGTCGTAGTTCAAGTTCTCTGCCATCCATGTCTGGGAGCCGATGGTGACGGTCTTGTAGGTTTGGTTGTCGCGGAGGTCCTTCAAGGTATTTGCAACAGCATCATATTCGCTTCCATACTTAATGCTGGAACTGCTGGATCCTATCGCCTCTTCGCGGCTCCAGGATGACGACAAGGAAGAACTCAAGGCAACATCTGTACCTGCCTCCACCAGATACCCGTACATATCCTCGTAATCCGCCTCATAGTCGGAACAGGCGGTAAGGGAAAGCATTAACACGAAGAGGAATGCTAGACCCTTCGCTACGCTCAGGGTGACACGGGAGGATGCACTTTTCAGGATGACATGTTCATTTTTCATCTTCATTCCCTCCCCTAGAACGCGAAGCTTACGCCAACGCCGATGGCGCCCACGATGGCAGTTACGATGCCTGCGGTACGCAGGGTCTGAGCGCCGTGAATGTCATCTTTATTCTTCTTATATTCTTCAGCATCGGCAGGCTTTTCGTCATGGATGGACTTTGCCTTGGAATTACCCACAACGGCAAGGATCGTTCCCGTTACTGCAACAGCAGCGGAAATACCCACCGGAACCCATTTTATACCTGTGCTCTCGGGTTCGACATTCGTAGGAATAGATTCCCCCACCTGAGGTTTGGCAGGTTCCTTTCCATCAAGTTCATCATAGGCGGCGCTAGCCCTCTGGCGATTTCTTTCCAAGCTAGATTCCTCGGCGGCGATTACCGACGCAGGTTTCCTCTTTAACTTATGGGTGTATTCTACAGTTTCGTGCCATTTCAAATTCACATGCACATCTTCATACTTACCATCCTCACCAACGGTTACCCTTGAGCAAAGGGGAACTTCACCCAGGAAAGGCGTACTGCCCACTTCCTCTCCATCAACAAAAACGGACAAAGCCTGAGGTTCGCCATTCCATTCCGCATCTAGCTTAAGGCCACCAATACCTCGAGTCATGGGCTGTTCAAAGCGTTGCTCGCTCATTTTTTCGATTCCCACCTTGAATTCCATGGGGTCATGGCAGGGGTGCTTCAAACGAACTTCATGAATTCCAGGATCCAGCTCCAGTTTTCTCTGCTTCACAGGCTGGCCATCCACCCACACAGAAATATCACCGAGCCTGCCAACACCTGCAAGTTTGGGTTCCAGCAGCAGGGTACCGAAATTGGGAACCAGTTCCATGTTCACGGTCTTGTTCGTCGCAGAAATCATGGTTCGAGTCTCACCATCATCGTAACGATCCTTCACAGCCACAAACAGGTGTTCCCCTTCTTCCACCTGCACCTTACAGGGCGTCTGCATACACTTGGGGACGGGGCGACCATCAATGCTCAAGGCAGCCCCCGTAGGCTCGGTGGAAACCTCCACAATAAAGGATTTCTTTCCCTGCACAGAAAAACTACCGCCACTGTTAATATCACTAAATCCAGTAGCTCCGCCCCAGCCACCGCTGGAACCCTTCACCTTCCTGAAAAAATCCGGTGCCTGCAGTTTTACTACAGCCAGCAAATCCTTGACATTCTCGCCATCCCCATTGAAACTGGCCACCAGCTTATTGCCAGCTGTTTCGTAGATTTCCACGCTCAAGGTGAGGGAACCGCCAAACAAGCCCACTCGGGCCTGAGCCACATAATCCGCGGCAATGTTTCGTCCTGTTTCAGCAAGGCAACTACCCTCGCATTCTTCAATGGACTTGCCCGGCGGAAGCATGGCGTTAATGTTCTCGCGAGTCATAATGGTAAAGTTCTGCTCCGCAGGCAAAACTTTCACCGCCTCGCTACGCAAGACATCCGTCAAATAATTTTTGTCAGAAGTAGAAACTTTCTCGGCGGCTGCAGGATCCGCAAGAGTTTCCAGCACCGCCACATGTTTTGCCATCACCATTGAAGGCAAAACCAGCAGAAAAAGAACAATCAATATTTCTTTCATAAAACACCGTAAAACAGACAATTTCGTAGCACCAAATGTAGTTATAACAAAGAAAGGACTTTTTGCCAATCGCCAAACACATCCACCCATTTAGGGAACTCGGTCAGTAAAAACACTTATTTTTTAAACAAAAAGCACATAACGATACAGAAAAGTTTAAAATTTTAGTGTACCAACACACTTTTTCTAAATAAGTTTCATTTCTTTTTGCTATATTTCCAAACAAGAGGATTTCCCATGATTGAACGCTCTGTTTACCTAAAAAAACTCATTGACCGAAAACACAACGGAATGGTGAAAGTCATTACCGGAGTTCGACGCTGCGGCAAGTCCGTACTTTTGTTTGAGCTGTTTTTTAGGCATCTCATTACCGAGGGCGTTTCCGAAAAGAACATCATCAAAATTTCTCTGGATAGTGATGATTTTGCTAAACTCCGCAGCCCCTTGAACCTGTCAAAGTATATCAAGGAAAGGATTAACGATTCCGAATACTTTTACATCTTCATTGACGAAATCCAATTTGTAAAGAAAATCAAGAACCCTGACGTAGAAGGCGACTATATCACTTTCTATGACATTCTGAACGGTCTTCTGAGCCATAAAAACCTGGATATCTACATTACAGGGAGCAATTCCAAAATGCTATCCAAGGACGTGCTGACGGAATTCAGGGGGCGCGGTGATGAAGTCAGAGTCAATCCGCTTTCGTTCAAGGAATTCTATTCCGCAAAACAGGGCGACAAGGAAGCTGCCTTGAATGAATACATGCTTTACGGTGGCATGCCGGCTGTCGTTTCTAGGCCAAGTCCTGAAACAAAAATTTCTTACCTGCAGAACCTTTTTGAAGAAACTTTCCTCAAGGATATCGTTGAGCGCAACCGCATCAGGGACCCTCACCTGCTTTCGGCAATAACCAACGAACTTTGCTCCGCAACGGGATCCCTGACAAACCCATTGAATCTTGCTAACAGCATCAATTCCTCAACGAAAAGGACTCGGGAAACCCAAGTAAACTCAAACACCGTGACATCATACTTGCAGCACCTCGAAGATGCGTTTATCATCAAGGAAGCAAAGCGCTACGACATTCGCAGAAAAAAATATTTCAGTTCAAGCAGCAAGTTTTACTGCGTGGATGTCGGGTTACGAAATGTCCGCCTGAATATGCGGCAAAACGAGGAAACCCATATCATGGAAAACGTCGTTTTCAACAGCCTTATCCAGAGAGGCTACAATGTTGATGTAGGCGTGCTAGAAAGTTTCAAAAAAGTGGACGGGAAATCGACCCGGATCAACAGAGAAATCGACTTCGTGGTAAACAAGGGCAATGTGCAATGCTATGTTCAATCGGCCTTCTCCATGAACACTCCCGAAAAGCAGGAGTCGGAACTTGCGCCATTCAACATTGTCGGAAACTCGTTCAGGAAGATCGTTGTCACCCGAAATGAAATTGCCCCCTGGTACGATGACATGGGAATCTACCACATCGGTCTCGCCGACTTTTTATTGGCGGGCGATGAGCTATTCTCGTAATATCCTGGCTATATTTCCACTCATTTTAATTATCAATCCTCAATCCTCAATCCTCAATTATTCTATATTTGCCCCCACTATGTTTTCAATGCTGACCGACTCTCTAGAAAGAACTCTCAAGAACCTGCGTGGGCAGGGCAAGCTTACCGAAGAAAACGTTGCGGAATCCCTCCGTGAAGTCCGTCGAGCCTTCCTGGAAGCCGACGTGAACTTCAACGTCACCCGCGACTTCGTGAAGGCCGTGAAGGAAAAGGCACTGGGTGCCGATGTTCTCACCTCCGTGACTCCGGGTCAGCAGATTGTGAAAATCATCCACGACGAGCTAGTGGCAGTCATGGGTGGCGAAACTAAAGAAATTAACCTGAACGCCCCCGCTCCCGTAGGCATCATGATGGTGGGTCTGCAAGGTTCTGGTAAGACCACCTTCGCAGGTAAGATATCTCTCTGGATGCGCACCAAGAAAAAGCGCAAGCCCCTCCTGGTGGCAGCCGACGTATACCGCCCCGCCGCCATCAAGCAGCTGCAGGTCTTGGGCAAGTCCATCGGCATTCCCGTCTACGACGAAGGCCAGGGCAATCCTGTAGAAATTATCAAGCACGGCTATCAGTACGCCAAGGATAACGGTTTCGACCTGGTCATCTACGATACCGCAGGCCGCCTCCAGATTGACGAAGAATTGATGCAGGAATTGGAACAGGCTCAAGCAGCCGTCCATCCTGACGAAGTGCTGTTCGTAGCCGACGCCATGATCGGTCAGGAAGCCGTAAACGTTGCAGAAACCTTCTGGCAGCGCCTGAAGTTTACCGGAGTCTGCCTTTCCAAGATGGACGGCGACACCCGTGGCGGTGCAGCCCTTTCTATCAAGAAGATGACCGGCGTGCCCATCTGCTTTATCGGCGTTGGCGAAAAGCTGAACGAAATCGACCTGTTCCATCCGGACCGTATGGCTAGCCGTATTCTCGGCATGGGCGACGTGGTCTCCCTGGTGGAAAAGGCCCAGCAGGTCATTGACGAAAAGGATGCCAAGGACCTAAAGAAGAAGATCCTCAACAACACCTTTGACTTAAATGACTTCCTGAACCAGCTGCGCACCATCAAAAAACTGGGCAGCATCAGAAGCATCATCAGCCTTATCCCGGGTCTGAACAAGCTGCCACTGGACAACTTCGACGAGAAGGAGCTGGTCTATGTGGAAGCGGTCCTCAGTTCCATGACTCCCAAGGAACGCAAGAACCCGAGCATCATCAACGGCAGCCGCAAGGACCGTATCGCCAAGGGTTCCGGCACCGAAATCGGTCGCGTGAACGCAGTGCTCAAGCAGTACGAAGGCATGAAGGAAATGTTCAAGAAGGTCGGCGAAATGGCCCGCAAGCAAAACGGAGGCAACCCCGTCGGCTCCAACTACACCCCGCCCAAGGACAAGAACAAGAAGAAAAAGCGTTAAGGCGAGAGCCGCGCCAAAGTTTACTTTGGCATGGCCGAGCCGCAAGCTTTAGGGTCCGAAAGACCAAAAAGCGTTAAGGCGAGAACCGCGCCAAAGTTTACTTTGGCATGGCCGAGCCGCAAGCTTTAGGGTCCGAAGGACCAAAAAGCACTAAGGCGAGTGCAGCAAAAATGAGCTTGCTCATTTTTATTGCCGTGCAGCCAGCTTTAGGATTCGTAGAATCCCAGAAGCACTAATATTTAAAACAAAATAACTTTTGCTAATTTTGAACAACCTTGCCAATGCAAGGTTGTTTTTAGTTAGAAGGAATAAGAAGGAACAAAACATGGCTGAACAGAACATAGCAGCAACCACCACCCCCGAAGCAGCATCTGTCGGTAAGGGAGCTCACGCCCAGGATTTCATGCAGAAGATGAAGGACATAAACGACAAGAAGATGAAATGTTCCCTGGACTCTGCAGAACTCGTCTCCGTCAAGGGCGAACTGGAAAAAGTCCAGAACGAATTCGCCGAATATAAGGTCAAGTCCAAGGAACTGGTCGTCAATGGTCAAAAGAAAGTGGAAACCTTGACCAAGCAGTTGCAGGAAGCTCAAGCCAAGCAGTCCCCCATTACCGCCCTGACCTCCCCCAGCGGTTGTGCCGTTTTGGTGGTTCTGATCCTGTGCATTACCCTCATTGCCATGAAAAAGGGTGTCAAAATCTCCAAGGGAAACACAAATGTGTCCATCGGAGAGGGAGAAACCAAGAAGTAGTCCTTACAAAAACGGGCAAGTTCCACAGCATTCTCGCAAGGACAAAAATGGCGAATTTCGAAAGAATTCGCCATTTTTATTATAAATCACGAGATAAAATATATTACTTTATATGCAAAGAGCGGATTTTTTTTCATTGCCGTCCTTTACACACAAAGGTTGTGTTGCTATATTTGGCGTCAGTTAAAAAGGTCCTGACTCAGGACTAAAACGTTCAAACAATAAAAAGAGGTCCAAAAATGGCAACCGCTATCCGTCTTTCTCGCTTTGGTAAGCGTCACAACCCGATCTACCGCGTAGTCGTTATCGACAGCCGTAAGGCACGCGACGATAGCTTTATCGAACAGGTCGGTTTCTACAACCCGAACACCAAGACTCCGGAAATCAAGTTCGATCAGGAAAAGGCTCTCAAGTGGCTCGTTACTGGCGCACAGCCGTCCGACACCGTTCGTAGCCTCCTGAAGCAGGCTGGCATCATGGAACTCTTCCACGAACTCCGTGCTGGCCGTTCCATCGATGGTAAGGTTGCTGCTCCCAAGGCTGCTAAGGAAAAGAAGGCTAAGCTCGGTCCTAAGGCTCTCGCCAAGATCGAAGCTGAAAAGGCTGCTAAGGAAGCCGCTGCTGCAGAAGCTGCTGCCGCTGCTGAAGCTCCCGCAGAAGCACCTGCCGAAGCTTAATCCAAGCATTTTGAAAGAGTCTCGTGCAGCATAACTGCGCGAGGCTTTTTTAAACGGGATCGAAAGGTTCCGCCCCCCTTTGTAACCACCTTCCATATACTGTATCCGCTTTTTAGTTTACAGTAGTCTGGTTCCCACCCACGTCTTTAATGTCTGAATCCGAAGCACAAGAAGAGTATATCACCGTCTGCCAGCTCATGCGCACACATGGCGTCAAGGGCTACATCAAGGCGATGCCTCTGACTCACGACCTTACCCGTCATGAGAAACTTACGGATGTGATGCTAAAAAAGACCAATAGCGAACTGGTTAAACTGACGGTGGAAGATTCCAGGCTGGCAAATGACCTGTGGTTGCTTAAATTCAAGGGGTACGACACCCCCGAGTCCATCACCCATTTTGTCAATGGCGATATTATGATTCCCGAGTCCGAGCGCATTCCCGCTCCCGAGGGAGAGTACTACATTGACGACCTGGCCGGATTCCGTGTCAAACTGGAAGATGGCAGAGAAGTTGGAGAGGTCATTGAGGTTCAGGAACTCCCCACCGTCTACGCCTTCCAGATCAAGTTTGATCTGGAGTACCAGAAAGAATTTTCCGCGAAACCTATTCTAGCCCCCTGGGTCGACGACTGCATTCTAGAAGTCGACGAAGAAGGCGAAAGCATTACCTGCGGCGCAGACTACCTCAAAAGTATGTGCCCCGGGGAAAAGTAGTCCAGTTATGAAAATTGACTGCATTACCATTTTTCCCGAGATGTTCACTCCCATGAAGACTTCAATCATGGGAAGGGCTCAGAATAAGGGGCTTATGGAATTCAACACTGTCTACCTGCGAGATTTCGCAATCAATGACTACGGTCAGGTAGACGACGTCCCCTACGGTGGCGAGCCGGGTATGGTCATCCGACCGGAACCCCTGGCAGCGGCAATCCGTAGCACAGGCGTCAAGGAAGACGGCGGCAAGGTCATCTATTTGACCGCAGATGGTGTCCCCTTCACCCACAAGATGGCAGCAGAGCTTTCCAAGGAAAGCCACCTGGTCCTCGTCTGCGGGCACTACAAGGGCATCGACGACCGCATCCGCCAGTCCGAAGTGGATCTTGAAATTTCCATAGGTGACTTCGTTGTCAGTGGTGGTGAATTGCCCGCCATGCTGGTAACAGACGCAGTAGTCCGCCTTATTGACGGCGCTCTGGGTAACAGAGAATCCGGTGATACCGATTCCTTTGCACAGGGCGTACTAGGATGGCCGGTCTACACTCGTCCAGAAGTTTTTGAAGGAAAAAAGGTTCCAGATGTGCTTCTCTCGGGCCATCACAAGAACATTGCAGCCTGGAGGCGTCAAGAATCGTTAAAAAGAACGGAAGAAAGGCGCCCAGACATCTTTAAAAATCTCGAAAGAGATACTAAATTTGGCATCAAATAATTAACGAGGTACATCATGTCCCTGAATATCGAAGCACTCCAGAATGAAAACGTGAAGACCGACCTTCCGGAATTCCGCGCTGGCGACACCGTCACCGTGAACGTTAAGGTTATTGAAGGCACCAAGGAACGTATCCAGCCGTTCAAGGGTGTTGTCATCCAGGTCAAGAACTCTGGCATTTCCAAGACTATCACCGTTCGTAAGATGTCCAACGGCGTTGCTGTTGAACGTATCTTCCCGGTCAACTCTCCGCGTATCGCAAACATCCTCCTGGATCGCCCGGGTAAGGTTCGTCAGTCTCGCATCTACTACATGCGCGAACTCCGCGGTAAGGCTGCTCGTATCGACGAACGTCAGTAATCCACTGCGTTTTAGCGGATATCCGACACCATGAACATGGCGGATTCCCGACAGCAACTAGTCCCGCCCACGCAAATGCGCGTGAAGGCGGGATTTGTTGTTTATGCACCGGACAGCGAAGAACGGTGTATCGTCATCCTGAATGACGGGGAACTAGAAGCTCGCGAAAAGGACAGCCCCCATAAGACAGTCTTTACTATGCATCCGGGAGACCTGGTTGGAGTAGCATCCCTCCTGGAACGTGAACCCTTCAAGTACCAGCTGGTCGCCAGCCGGGATTCGGATGTTACCATCATCAACGAAGAATGCATGGAATCCGAACTGAAGCGTCTTCCCCTATGGCTACTGGCCACCATTCGCTCCTTCGGGTCAAGAACCCGCGACCTGAAACAGGCTAGCCAGAAGAGCCACATCGAAAACGAACTCTTGAGCCTTGCTGAATTCCTGAGCCATAAGCCATCCAAGGAATACCTCCCCCTCCAGGACCTCCTTCTGGAATACACATTCCTTTCCAGGCTCCGTGCCGTAGAGATTATCCAGGCATTCAAGGGGCTCGCCCGCCGCCACTTTATCGAGATCAAGGCAATCGAAGGTAAGGAATGCTGCAGGATTCCAGACACTCGCCTGCTGGAAACCTATGTAGACTTTCAGGCAGCCCGAAGCAAGGAAATTCCCTTCCCGCCGTACACCCTCAGCAAGATCCAGAGGAAGCTGGTGGAAGTCCTGGCGAGAAAATCCGGCAGCAGCCCTCGTGAAGGGGCCAACTGGGTAAAGTTCTTTTCCGAAAACGTCCCCGAGGCCACCCTGTCCGACTGGCTCATTCTCAAGAAAATCGGATGTTTCAGAGACTGCGGCGATGGAAACTTCGCCATCCACATCAATAGCCTGGCAAAGACCTACCTTGCGCTCCTTTTCGAGACAAACATTAAGGGGGTCATCTAATGCAGTACACGTCTCGTGAAGTAATCTGTCGCGAGGGAGAATTCATTAACGCTCTCTACATCGTAAAGAAGGGCTTCCTGGAAGGGTCCTCCCTCCAGACCGGAGCCAAGCACGTTTATGGTCCAGGCTCCATCGTTGGCGAATTCTGTCTGGTAGAAAACAGCGCCATTACGGAAACCATTACCGCCCAGTCCGACTGCGAAATTCAGATTATAGAAGGCCAGGCCCTGAAGGATTCCCTCCAGCAGGAACCTAGCTGGATTGGCTCTATCGTACACTTTCTGTCGCAGAGATCACGAATTGCCGAAGGCGATTTCCGCAAGAGTTTAAGAGTCCGTTCCCTACCTTCACTGCTTTACCTCCTGTCAACCACATCAAAAGGCAGCCAGGACACAGAAATTAGTTTGTCCACACTCATCGAAAAGATGAGTCATCTTTCCAATCTGCCCGTAGACATCACCAAGGAACTGCTCCAGATTCTCCAGGAGATGGATTTACTGAAAATCCAGTCTTCCTCCGTAAGGGTCAAGAACAAGAATGTGGTGGAAATGCTTTACAAAGCCATTCTCCATCGAGCCCTTAGGAAGGAACCCTCTCCTAACATTTTGTCCATTACGGAACAGATGGTTCTAAAGGCTGTCATCAAGGCCGCCCAGGAAAGTTCGGAACCCCTGCAAAACGGTACTTGCACCATCACTTCCGAGAACCTGGCAAACATCGCTCGCAAGGTGACCTTCGGCATGACGCTCACCATGCGAAACATCCAACCCCTCCTGGACAAGAACATTCTCCAGTGCGCCGCTTCAGATCCGGTAGATGTATCCACACCCATTGAATCCATCCAGTCTTTCTCTGGAGATCTGGACCACATCATCGATTTGATGGAACTGAACCGCATCTTCCCCCTCCTAGACAAGAAACTAGTTGAATAATTTTCTAAATTTGCACCAGTAAAATTTCACCTCTTCAAATAAAGGTTTAAACATGAAGATTAAGATATTCCTTGCCGCACTCCTTACCGCAGCAGCATTCACTTTTGCCGAAGGCGAAGCAGCTCCCGCAGCCGCCGCTCCTACCCTCTCTGCAGCACCTGCAGCTGAAGGTTCTCTCGCAGCAGCATCCCAGCAGGCAGCCCCCACAGCAACAGCTGAAGCAGCAACCGAAACAGCAGCTCCCGAACAGGAACAGCCCAGCATGTTGGGCGGCATGATGCCCATCATCCTCCTCTTCGTCGTCATGTGGCTGTTCTTCATCCGTCCGAAGAACAAGGAAATGAAGCAGCAGGAAGCAATGCGCAAGGCTCTCAAGAAGGGTGACAAGGTCATGACCGCCGCAGGCATCATCGGTGTCGTTACCAACATCGACGAAACCTCCACCGTCATCACCATCCGCACCGGTTCCACCACCCTCATTGACCTGGAAAAGGCTGCCGTTCTCCGCGTGATCAACGCAGATGCAAAGGCTGCAGAAGCCAAGGTTGAAGAAAAGAAGTAATCTAAGGTAGGGCAACTATGGCAATCCTCCCCATCCGAATTTACGGTGATCCGGTTCTCCGCAAGAAATGCGAACCCATTACCGAAATCACTCCTGAACTGCGCCAGCTGGCCCGTGACATGCTGGAAACCATGTACGACGCTCCGGGTTGCGGTCTCGCCGCACCTCAGATCGGCAAGAACATCCGCCTGGTAGTCATCGACACCGCAGTTCCCGGCGAAGAGGAACCCCGCCCCTACATCATGTTCAATCCCGAATGGGAAGCAGAACCCGATGCAAAGGTCGTCGAGTACGACGAAGGCTGCCTCTCCGTTCCTGATATTTTCTGCAACGTGAACCGCCCGGACAAGGTCTGCGTACGCTTCTTCGACATCAATGGTGAAGCCCAGGAAATCCACAACTGCGACGGCCTCTTCGGCCGATGCATCCAGCACGAAGTGGACCACCTGAGCGGCGACCTGTTCGTGGACAAGATTTCCACTGCAGACCGCACCATGAATCAGTCCAAGCTGAAGAAGATGGCTAAGGACACTCAGACCAAGCTGAAAGGCAAGCGTTAAAACAACACAGGGGACGCCGTTGAATCGTCGATGGACATTCCTCTGTACTCTTTTTTTGAGCCTGTGGCCAGCCCTTACGGGAGCCCAGGCTTTTTCTGCATCAGATGACGACTTCGAGCTTCCAGAATTTGAGCCAAATCCTCAGAATTTCAAGCCCATCGAAGCAACATCCACGACAGAACCCGCTCCTGAGCCCTTTAAGCCTGTGACAACACCTGCGGAAATAACCCCACCCGTAAAAGAAACCAAGGTTGAGAAAACACAGTCCCCAGATCCGCAGGAAACAGGCCCCACAAACGTACAGGCAGAAGCAATCCCGGAAAATCTGGATCGCCCCCTCCGTGTAGGAGTATTCGTCGGAGTCAAGGAACTGTACCTGAACTACGCAGGCGAAACCATCAAGATTACGCCCGCAGGCAAGAACATCAAACTTTCCAGCGGAAGCCATTCCATGGAAATGGACACTCGGGAATTCAGCAACGATGACGGGACATGTCTCGCCGTCGCTCCCGATACAAAAAGCTTAAAGCAGGCCTGCTACCCGGGCGTCATGGCCTTTAGGGCAAACAACGGCAAACTGGACGCCATCAATATCGTAGATGTGGAAGATTACCTGCGAGGCGTGGTCCCCTATGAAATCGGACGTCTGGACACCTCCCGCATCGAAGCGCTCAAGGCGCAGGCCGTCGCCGCCCGCACTTACGCCTACAAGCATTTTAACAGCCGTGAAGCCATGGGCTTTGACGTCTACGCCGATACAAAGGACCAGGTATACAAAGGCCTGGAAAATGCAACCGTCCTTACAGACCAGGCCGTCAAGGCGACCGCCGGCGTCGTCATGATGTACAACAACGATTTCATCATCGCCTACTACCACTCCACTTGCGGTGGCGTCACGGAAACCCTGGCCACCTGGAACCGTCCGGACCTTCCCTATCTCAAGAGCACATCAGACTTAATGAAGGACGGCACCCCTTACTGCAAGGAATCCAGCTACACCAAGTGGGAGCGCAGTTTCTCGGACAAGGAAGTCCTGGAAATGGTCAAGGCAAACGCAGTTGAAGCAAAAGCCAAGTTCAGCGGATTCAAGCCTAGCGACATCAAGAAAATCAAGAACATTTCCATCAAGGACCAGCTGAAGAGCGGTCGCATTCTCACCCTCGTCGTCAAGACAGACAAGGGAGAAATGGAAGTGCTTACAGATCGCACCCGCTGGCTCTTCAAGAAAGGCGGAGCAATTCTCCCCTCCTCCTTCTTTACCATCAAGCACGATGGCAGCACCTGGAAACTGACCGGCACCGGTTTCGGTCACGGCGTAGGCATGTGCCAGATGGGAGTCCGCGCCCGCGCCAAGGACGGCCAATCCTACGAAGAAATCCTGACCCACTACTACCAGGGCATCACCCTGGAAAAATTCCAGCGCTAGTCATGGAAAATTTCAAGCCAGAACTTCGTGTCATTAGCCAAGGATGCGCTGCCAACTTCGGCGAAGGCGAAAAGATCGCCCGCTCATTCGAAAACGAATACGACGTGCAGTTCGGCCTTCCCATCACAAGCGGAAATCTCCCCGCGGCATTTGTTCTAAACGTCTGTACTGTCAAGGGAAATGCAGGCGCCATCAAGCTCCTCCGGCAGGCAATCGACACCTCACCCGACGCAAAGATTTTCATTACCGGCTGCACCCCAAAGGATTTCCGGGAAGAAGCCCTCCGCATCACGGAGAAAATCGTCTTTACGGACATCAAGGAACTTGCCCGCAGTCATGTTCCGCCCGTAACCCAAAAGAACGTACTGGACGAATCCGCCGTTCTTCGCGAATCCCCGCTAGTAGGTATCGTCAACATCGAGACTGGCTGTCTGGATGCCTGCAGCTATTGCTCCACCCGTCTTGTCAAAGGACGCCTCCAGAGCTATCCTGCAGAAGAAATCGTACGGCAGGTGTCCAAGCTAGTAGCAGATGGCAGCAAGGAGATTCAGTTGACCGGCCAGGACTGCGGGTGCTATGGATTTGACTTTCCGGTTCCAATCAACCTGGCTGAACTGGTCCAGAAAATTCTGGCGGAAGTCCCAGGCGATTACCGCATGCGCCTCGGGATGGGCAATCCCCGCCATATCCTACGTTACAAGGACGCCCTGATGGATTGCTTCAACGATCCTAGGGTCTACAAGTTCATTCACCTGCCGGTCCAAAGCGGCAGTGAACACACCCTGCAGGATATGAACCGCAAGCATACCGCCAGGGATTATGCCGATCTGGCCAACGAATTCAACAAGCGCTTCCCGCTGTTTACCCTCAGTACGGATCTTATCGTCGGGTTCCCGGGAGAAACCGATCTGGACTTCGCGGACACTCTAAGTGTCCTCAGGGAAACGCGCCCGACAGTCTGCAACATCACCCGTTTCGTCAGCAGGCCTGGCACTCCCGCAAGCCACATGACCAATACCGTCCCCGACGAAATAAAGCACAAGCGTTCCGCAGAGCTTGCTGCCGCATTCCAGGAAATCGCCCAGCAGAACAATTCCCGCTGGATCGGTCAAACGGAAACCGTCACTGTCGAGAAATCCGGCTACCGCAAAGGCACGATCATCGCCCGTAACGACGCTTACCGTCCCGTAGCCATTCAAGTCAACGACAATACACAATACGCCCCAGGCACCCACCTAAACGTCCGTATTACAGCCGCAGAACCCTTCGCCCTCATCGCCGAAGTCATCTAGCAACATCCACTCGTTAGAAACAGCCCCTCCCTCCCAACGTCCGCTAGCCGTACACGTTACATCTCCACGCACCTTTCCTCAGGCTAGCTGGGGAGAGGGTCCAGGGGGAGGGGAACAGCCCCTCCCCCTGCATCTTTATACAACTAGAAAAGACCTTCCTTTCGGAAGGTCTTTTAAACTTCAATCTCGCTTCGGATTACTTCACGCGACGATAGCCACGTACGTAGGTTTCTGCAGTACGAGAGTAGTCAATGGGCAGCCACTGGGGAGAACCGTTAGAAACCACGCAAGAGGCGTACTTCTCTTCAACCACGGTGACCTGGTAGATGTACGGGCCAGTTGCCAACAGGCGACCATTCTGGGACACCGGGTACATCTTGGCAGACAGGAGCATATAACCCGTTTCACCATAAACATCATGGCGATTCTGGTTCTGGTCTGTACAGGTCTGGCCAAGGGCATTCTTACCCAAAGCGTTATGCAGCATTTCTTCGGTGATGGTCATTTGGTACTGGCTCACGAAGTGACCCATGTTATCAAACACGCGAACACTGATACGGCTAGGACCGGAAATCACCTTACTGAAGTTAGTGCAGCTTTCCACGCCATTCTGTTCAAAGCAAAGACCGTTAGCGGCACCAGCTTCACCAGGCTTACCACCCACAACGGAGGTTCGATTAGTAGAAGCGGCAACAGACGGATCAGAGGAACCATACAGTTTGTATTCTTCATCGCTCATCTTGGTGGGATCACCCTTACCAACAGTAGCAGGAAGCGGAGTCAGAATCAAGTCAGCAGTAAATTCATTGGAAAGCTCACCAGAACCAGCCATACTTTCCAGGCGCTGCTGGGATTCAGCAAAGTCCGGACGAGTAATGGTGGTATCCACAGGAGCCAGGCTCTTGTCGCCAGACGGGATAAAGGTCACAATTGCCCAGTCTTCGCCAGTAGGAGTATCTGGGAAGCCCACCACAGCCTTTCCGGAAGTAGACTTCACAGCAAAGGTTATCTTCTGGTTCCAGGAAAGCAATTCCTTCCATGTAGCTTCGCCAACACCCGGAGCTTCGGCAGAGCCCGAAACATAGGCCTTCTTCAAATCTTCGTCATTTGCGATTTCATCGTTGTACGGGAAGTTAAAGGCGATCAAGTCAGAACCCAGAATACCGGTTTCAACAACATTACCACTAGCATCCTTCAGGGAACCGCTCATCTGATACAGAACACCCTTGGAACCCTTATCTTCCGGAGTTGTAATAGCTTCAATGTAGTAGCCATAGGTCTTAGTAACCATCAGACCAGTAGCAGGATCCGTTTCAGTACGCATCACGATAATGGCCGGCTGTACAGCCCCATACATAGTTAGATTCATAAAGGTTTCGTCATCCAGAGTGGTATTCAGCAACATGCTGATCGTCTGGTAAGTAGTACCATCTTCTCTGGTTTCGGTCTTCACAGACACGTTGTTTGCAGCGGGCTGACCATAACGGGACGGAGCCAGTTCGGACAAGGAGCTACGGATACGGAGGTTGGAACCATCGGTCTGACGGTCAGCGTAGAAGAAGTGAATGTGATGCCAGGACTGGTCCAACCATGTGCCAGCAGCATCCGTCTTGACAGAGCAGGAATCCTGCAGCGGATCACCCATACGGCAACCATGACCGCTTGCAGCCAAGTAGTCCATGTTTGCAGTACCAGCAGCAGCAAGGTGAGTACCACCCAAGTCAACCACCAGAACGCCATCCACATAAATCCACATGTCATCGTCACCAGTGAACTTAAAGACTTCGTCTGCACCCTTCTTATACTTGAAGGCTGCGTAACCCATCATGGTGAAACCATAGTTACGGAGATGACGGAGGCCAAGCTTCGCATCACCAGATGCTGCAGTAGGAGCAGCGGCACCATTCTTGGGACCACCAGCAGCCTTCCAAGCCTTACACAAGGAAGCTGTGTTATCACCCATATAGTCGGTCTGGGATGATGCGTAGCGATAATCGTAAGGAGGGCAGAAAATAGACAGAGACTGAGCACCAAACTGGTTCGGATACTGAATCTTAGGTCCAACCCAGTTGAGGTTTGCATCAACAGAATCCAGCGGGAAGTAACCACCGTTATTCCAGTTCTTATCAATTTCAAAGTACTTGGAATCGGTAGGATCCTGATCAAGAATCAAAGTTGTGTTGGTACGCTTGTGGACAACACCTTCAATCCTGGTACCGGAAACAGAATCGGCATACCACTGTTCAAAGTAACCATTATCGCATGCTTCTCGATTCTTCATAATAATCGGAGAATACATATCCAGGTTACCATCAGCATCCTTAGGGAAGACCAGGTCCTTCTTCACCATACCAGGGGTCACATACACTACCTGGGACCAAGAATGGGTCTTACAAGTCTTGTTACAGTTCTTCTGAGTATCCTTCATACCCAAAGGCCAGGAATCAGAATCATCAGAACATAGGTCAGAGACCAGACCACGCATCACCTTAAGACCAAGAGGATTAAGCTTAACGTCCGGTTGGCAGTTACTGAATTCACCATACCAAGCGTAACCCTGAGGAGTATTTGCAGGAAGGGCAAGAGCAGCCACATAGTCAGGAACGGTAGATGCCGCACCGCTCTTAGAAGTCAAATCCTTAGGATAACCTGCGGTACCTACAGCAATACCAAATTCAGGTGTATTGGTATTGCCGCAACCAAATCTCTGATAGCCAGCAATTGTACGACGATCCAACCATTCAGAATTTCCGGTATAACTAGGAATCCAGGACGTACCCTTAGCGTCGTTTGCGCCAGAATAAAGGCTATAAAAAGCTTCTTCCTGGAAGTTTTCAAAGTCCGGATGAGAAACGTCAAAGTCACGAACAATAATATCCAGTTCACGTTGATTTTCTGCAACGATAGCCTGGGAGGGCATCACCCCTGCCAAACCGAACATCATTGCAGAGAGTGCAATACGCTTAGCTGTTTTCTTCATAAATCCAATCTCCACCTGTGCACAGGTTTAAATATCCGAACCTAAATATACTCCATTTTTACTCTAACTAGAAAATGTAATTTTAAAAAAACACTGTAAAAAAGGGTTTTACAATATTCCGTGACAAAAAACATGGATTTTCCGCCCCATTTTTCTAAATAAGGGCATCATGACCGCATCTACTCTATTTACAATAGCCATTGTTTTGATCCTTTTAAGGGTTTTCTGGCTTCGAATTAAAGCTTCCGGAACCCAAAACGAGAACTTCAAGACCCTTCCCGCCAAGGATCAACTGGCTGTTTTGAAGGAATGCCTCCTCAACAATCCATCAGAAAGGAACTTCCAGAACCTGAAGCGCTTCATTTCCGAGAAAAATCTGGATTTAGACATGGAGACCTATCGTCCCTACATGAAAACTCAGCTGGAATTATCCAAACGAAAGGACGCCCTGGAGGAAGACGACGAATTATACGCCCAGGAATCCCGATTTATGGACCAGATGGAACCTCTGGAATTCGAGGAAGCCCGAGAAGCGAAGAAAACAGGGGATCAGGAAACTTATATCACTCGAAGTTTGGAAGGTATTTACCGTCTTTATTCCGACGAAGCCATTGAAAAAGCATTAAAGGAACTCTCCCCCGACTACCCCAAGGCAGAACTACTCCTAGAGGGATACAGAAAGCTAACCCAAATCCGAGACGAAAGTGCCGCCGACGACAAGTCCCTGGAAGCTCTCCGCAAAATCCGCGATCAGTGGGAAGAAGACCTACTTAGCATTCATTTATAGTAAAGAGAACTAGCCCCCTTAGACGTCTTCTATACAACATAACGTTCTAATTTATATACAAAAAAAGCCCCCTTTCGGGGGCTTCTTATTTAACTCAGGTTCTGTCATCCAGAACAGCAGCGAGCGTTGTCACACGTTACATTCTGACGACAAGCGAGCGGTCATTATTAGAACATACGCCAGGTCAGGCCGAACAGTACCATGGTCTTGTACTGAGTATCGGTGTCCTGATCCAGGTCGTAAGCCATGTCGTAACCCACCTGGAGTTCGACGTACGGAGCGAGAGAGACGGTCAGGAGGTTTTCCCAACGGCCATCGATTTCTTCAACACCTTCGAAGTTCACGAAAGCCCACAGACGGCTCTTGAAGCTTACGATATCAGAGAATGCATACTTGAATTCAGTAACGGATTCCAGACCCGGTTCGTCCTTAATGGTTTCAACCTTCTTGGTGTCCGGATCATCAGCATAGCCGTAACCATCGGAAATGGTCATGCGGTTTGCAAAACCAATACGCTGGCTGAACATGTCATTCGGAATGTATGCAAGACCAGCAACCTGAGTTTCGTATGCAGGATCCATGAAGCTGGAGACAGCCTTTCTTACTTCATTGCCATCTTCGTCTTCGCTGTAAGCATAGCCAGCCAACATCTGGGTTTCGAAACGGTTACCAACGTAGGGTTTCAGGACTTCGGTCATATTGAAGTCGAGCATGGATTCCCAGAACAGACGGTCGGAAGACTTGCGCTTGCCGAGACCCTTGGTCCAGGTCTGACCCAGGTCGATGTCAATAAGGTTACGCCAGTTAGCAACCTTCCACTGGTTCTGCAGGTCAGCATCGAAAGTTACCAGCCAAGTATAGTTGGAGGTACCATCCTGCTGCCAGTTACTGAAGTTGTAGTAGTTGTACTTCACAGCGGCAACTACGTCAGCCTTCATGTTTTCGGGAAGAGCGCCTTCGAACATGCCACCTTCAGCCATAACGGGGGCTGCAAATGCGCAGGCGGCGACACAAGACATCAAGAAAGATTTCAACTTCATCGTTGTTCCTTTTTGTAATGGCCCTATATCCAGGCCGTGATTTGTAAGTAAAGATAGGATAAATATTTGACTATATTTGTAATAAATGAGTTTTACCCTGCTAAAAAGGCCCCTTTTCCTAGCCCTGGTGATAAGCCTCACAGTAGCTTGCCACGCAAATGACTGGCGTTTTGGATTTGGTGCGGGAATCCGTAATACAACCCCCATCGTTCTGGTGGGCAGTTTCGGCTACAAGGACTTCACCGCAAAAGTTCAAGGTCTCGGAATCCAATTCGGGCCCAATGATTTCTGGTGCGGAGTTCGCGGAAGTTTACTGTGGACCTTCTTCAGGGACCTCCCCTTCAATTTTGACGCAGGCATCGGGTCCGGATACGATTTCGCCAAGGCCCCGAACAAAATGCATCAGGCTTTCAACGACGCAAACAACGGTCATTACCTGTACTCATACAATTACAAGGAAAACCTGGACATTTCCCTGGAATTGTGGACCCACATTTACGGATTTTACACACAAATTAGCGTTCCCGCCTATCAATTCCTTGACCATGACGCCCCACGCGTCCTCTGGGGTGCCGGATACATTTTCGAATTTTGATCCAGATACAATGTTATTCTGAATTTCTTTCAGTATCATCAATATCAAAAAAGAGCCGCGATTTCTCGCGACTCTTTTCAATTGCAGACATACTCTACAAAGTTGTTTGAGGGAACCATCCCTGATGAAAAGACTAGTTCTTTTGAATCAAGGAGGGAGTCCAGAGGGCGGACAGCTCAGACAATTTATTGTCTAGAGCGCATGGTCCTCTTTAGAGGAGAACCTAGGGTTCCCTTTGCATTTTTACTTCTTGGGGAGCTTGACCGGGGAACCGAAGTCCACGTTGGTCTTGTTGCCGAGGAGGAGAGCACGGGTCTTCAGCGGGAGGCCGAAGCAGCGGATGAAGCCAGTTGCATCCTTCTGGTCGTACATTTCAACGTCGGAGAAGCCACCCAGGTTCATGTCGTAGAGGCTGAAGGGGCTCTTCATGCCGGCCGGGATGATGTTGCCCTTATAGAGCTTGAGGGTAACTTCACCGGTAACAACCTTGTTCACTTCGTCGAAGAAGGCGTCCATGCACTGACGGAGCGGGGTGAACCACTGGCCATTGTAGACGAGGTTTGCATAGGTCATAGACATCTTCTGAGCTTCGAACAAGGTTTCCTTGTCGAGGACCAGCTGCTGGAGGCATTCGTGAGCCTTGTAAAGGAGGGTGCCACCCGGAGTTTCGTAAACGCCGCGGCTCTTGAGGCCGACGAGACGGTTTTCGACAATGTCCAGGAGACCGCAAGCGTTTTCGCCACCGATCTTATTCAAGGTTTCGAGGAGTTCCACTGCGCCCATCTTCTTGCCGTTGACAGAGACCGGAGTACCCTTGTCGAAGCCGATGGTAACGTGAGCCGGCTTGTTGGGAGCCTTTTCATAGGTCACGGTATGCTTGAGCATATCGTACTGGTGTTCCTTATCCGGTTCTTCCAGGATGCCACCTTCGTGAGAGAGGTGCCACAGGTTGCCGTCTTCGGAGTAGATCTTCTTCTTGCTGATGCCGTTCAGAGGAATCTTGCGGGCGGCAGCATAGTCAATAGCATCTTCGCGGCTGTGGATGTTCCACTTCGGGTCCTTCCACGGAGCGATGATTTCGAGCTTCGGGTTGAGAGCTGCGTAGGTCAGTTCGAAACGGACCTGGTCGTTACCCTTACCGGTAGCGCCATGGGAAACAGCGTATGCGCCTTCCTTTTCAGCGATCTTGACCTGGTACTTTGCGATAAGCGGACGAGCGAAAGAGGTACCCAGGAGGTAGGTGCTTTCGTACTTGGCACCAGCGCGGACGGTGGGCCAAACGTAGTCTTCGAGGAATTCCTTCTTGAGGTCGAGAACGTAGCACTTGGATGCGCCAGTTGCAAGAGCCTTCTGTTCGAGAGCCTTTGCATCCGGGAAATCATTCTGACCGAGGTCAGCGGCGAAAGCGATCACTTCGCAGTCGTAGTTTTCCTTGAGCCAAGGAATGATGATGGAGGTATCGAGGCCACCGCTATAAGCGAGGACGACTTTCTTCTTGGATTCTTTCTTTGCCATTGTTATTGTCCTTTTTTAGACAGTTGAAATTTAGACTTCAAAAATATAGCAACTATTTCTTGCCGCCGAACCATTCATTCACGTCCTGTCCCTCTTTCATAGCTGTTGGCAGGTTTTCCATTCCCTCGCCAAGAATGACGGTCCGGATTCCATTCTGATTGAACAGGTTACCAATATACTCCATACCGCTACGGCCGGCCTCGTCATGGTCCAGACATAGAACCACATTCTTGTTCTTGAACAGCGGGAGCCAGCTTACCTTGAAAGAACGAACGCCTGGTATGCCTACGGCACTAATCTTCTGGCCAAGCATCGTCAACGTATCCACCACCCCTTCGCACAAGTAGATCCAGCCGGGCTTCTGGTCCAGGGCAGACATATTGTACGGATAGGGTACGGTTCCCTTCAGGCATAATTCCTTTGGCTTGGTATCCTTGTCCAACGCACGAGCCTGGAAATAGTAGGAACGACGAGCCGTGTCCAGATAAGGGAAAATGAGAGGGTGCTTGTAATAGCGCAGGTTCCCCTTTTCATTAAAGAGTCCCACATGCTGGAGAATTTCCACGCCGAATTCATCTCGCAAGCTCTTATTCAGGGCACTATAATCCGTAATGGTACGCAAAAGCATTTTATCCCATGTGGGCTTAAAAATACGGCGACGCATGAGCCAGGAAGCCGCAGGAGTCCCATCCACAGGACTTAAACGTTTCAGGAAGGACAAAATCAACTTCTTCCGGTCTTCTTCAGAAATCAATTCGTTTTCTTCGGGTTCCGGAGCAACATCTACAGAATGTTGCACCGCGACAATCTTTGAGTCCATCGGTCCTTGTACATTATGAGGAGTCACTCTACTGCTGTGAGAAACAACCGGACGTTTGGCATTTGCAGGAACCAGCACGGGATACTGCTCCATCAGCCAGTCCAAAGCTTCCGTAAAGGAACAGTCCCTCAAAAGCTGAACCAACGAAATGACATCACCACGCACATCGTCACATACCCAGCAACGAAAACTACCATACTCTTCAGAGATGGAGACGGAGGGCGTACGATCACCATGCGAATGACGCTGCGGGAAAAAGCAGCGGCACTTTCCATGACTTACTTCGACGCCCAAGGACTGGGCTACCGCAGTAATGGAGATAGCGGACTTAAACTGTTTCAGCTCTTCGTTGGTCATAAGCGCAACATCAAAGATACCATCGTAACTATATTTTGGCTATGAAAATTCTGGAAAACGAACCTATGTGCAACCACACCTCCTTCAAGGTGGGCGGTCCAGCAAGATACCTGATTAAGGCAGACTCTGTCGAAGAAATCATGAACGCCAAAAAAGAACTGGCGGACAAGAACCTGCCGTGCATGGTCGTGGGAAACGGAACAAACCTTCTCGTTTCCGACAGCGGGTTCGAAGGCATCGTCATCACCTTAGGAAAACCTTTCTCCGAAGTCATTGATCTGGGAAACGGCAAGTTCAAGGTAGGCGCAGGCATTTCCCTCGGGGCCTTTTCCCGAAAGACCATCAAGATGGGCTTCGCAGGAATCCACAAGCTGGCGGGAATTCCAGGGACCCTAGGCGGAGCTATCTACATGAACGCCGGAGCCTATGGACAAGAAATCGGGACGAACTGCATTGAAGTGGAATCGTTGGATATCCATGGAAACGTCAAGGTGAGAGCTGCTACCGACTGCAAATTCGGCTATCGGCACAGTCTTTTCCAGGAACTCGCTGCAAGTCCGGAAAAAACAGAAATTATTTTATCTGCAACATTCCGATTGGAGACCGCAGACATTTCAGGCAAGGACAGCTACACGCTGGAAACGGAAATGCAGGAATGCATGGCCAAGCGAAAGGCAAGCCAGCCATTGAACATGCCTAACGCAGGTTCCACCTTCAAGCGTCTGGACGTGGGCACCGCAGATATGCCACAGCAAATCGCGCCCGGTTACTACATCGAACAATCCGGACTCAAGGGATACCGCATTGGTGGAGCCGAGGTCAGCACCGTCCACGCCAATTTTATTGTGAACGCAGGCGGAGCAACTGCCAGCGACATCAAAAAACTTAGCGAGCATGTACAAAAAACTGTAGCTGAAAAATTCGGCATTCAGCTACAGCGGGAAATCATTCTGCTAGGAAATTTCTAACCTGCTATTCGGCTACATCTTCGTCGGATTCTTCCGGCGTTTTTTGTTTAATGGGAAGCGGGTCAAATCGATTCAGTATTTTACAAACGATAGCATAGACAGTACCGCCAATAAGGCCCCCCGTAAAGTCCGCAACTAAATCCATTGCATCACTATAGCGTCCCTCGACAAAACTTTGATGATACTCATCGGTACAGCCATACACCAAAGCAATCACTGCAACAATTAAAATGCGAAACCACTGACGGCTCGACCACGTTGCACGATCCCACCACAGAGCAAAACAACCCGCCAAAGTTGCATATTCGCACGTATGGGCTAGCTTATCCCAAACCTGAGGTAAGTCCTGCAAATCGTCGCCAGTCATGGAAGAAAGCTTGAAGATTACCGCCATACAGAGAATTGCAGGAATCTTACGAAAGAAGGGGTACTTGTCAAATAGCGTTTCAAACATCTTGAGCATAAAGATAGCAAAAGACATCTTTCTATATTTTAGCCCATGAAAGCAATTATCCTGAAAGCAACCCGTGAAAAGTCCGCACTGCGTTTCCACCCCTGGATTTTCAGTGGCGCCATCGACGAAGTTACCGGCGACCCTCAGCTGGGTGACGTTGTAGAAGTATACAGCTACCATAGCGATTTCCTGGGCCTTGCAGCCTATTCCCCCAAATCCCAGATCCGAGGACGTTTCTGGACTTTCGGAGAAAAAGCAAACATTGACCGAGACTTCTTTAGCGACATTCTAGACCGTGCCATCGCCGCACGCAAGAGCCGCGGTTTCGACATTGCCGATAAGGAAAGTGCATTCCGCCTGATCAATGCGGAAAATGACGGCATTCCGGGCTGCATCATTGATAAGTACGCAGACATCTACTCCGTGGAAATTCTTGCAGCAGGCGCAGAAGTCAATCGCAAGATCATTTACGAACTGCTGGCCGAGAAGACCGGCTGTCGTGGCATCTACGAGCGTTGCGATTCCGACGTCCGCAAAAAGGAAGGACTTCCTATCCGTACAGGCTGCGTCTACGGGGAAGTTCCTGACGAGCCCGTCATTATCAATGAAAATGGAATTCTCTTCCCTATCGATGTGAAGAATGGTCACAAGACCGGGTATTATCTGGACCAGCGTGACGCCCGCCGTCGCGTAGGTGAGCTTGCCAAAGGCAAGAAGGTTC
The DNA here is from genome assembly GCF_003149045.1 of Fibrobacter sp. UWR4. NCBI lineage: Bacteria > Pseudomonadati > Fibrobacterota > Fibrobacteria > Fibrobacterales > Fibrobacteraceae > Fibrobacter > Fibrobacter sp. UWR4. The sequence continues at coordinate 91,980 of NZ_QGDU01000005.1, forward strand.
TGAACTGTTTCTGCTATACTGGAGGCTTCGGTCTATACGCCCTTCGCGGAGGTTGCGAAAAGGTTTATCAGGTAGATGTATCCAAGGACGCTCTTAAGCTGGCCAAGGAAGGCATCATGCGTAACAAGCTTTCCACCGCACACGCCACCCATGTGGAAGCGGACGTATTCCAGTACCTGCGCAAGTGCCGTGACAAGGCAGAAACGTTTGACTTCATTGTGTTGGACCCACCCAAGTTTGTAGACTCCAAGGACAACTTGCAGAAAGGTTGCCGCGGATACAAGGACATTAACCTGTTGGCTATGAAACTTCTGGCAGAAGGCGGAATGCTCGCAACCTTTAGTTGCTCCGGCCTTATGGAAATGGATCTATTCCAGAAGATTATCGCCGATGCTGCAGCGGACGCACACAAGCGCGTGCAGATCATCGAACGATTCGGACAGCCCGCAGACCATCCGGTTAACACAGCTTTCCCCGAAGGCCAATACCTCAAGGGATTGCTGGTACAAGTAATCTAGAGATCGCTAGAGTCTTCAACAAGGTCGTCAGAGTCGTCTACTGCACCGTCAGAACAGTGGGTAGTGACCTGATCCACATCGCAATCATCTTCCGCATTGGAAGATCCGCTACAGCCAACCAAGCAGAGAACTGCAATTACAAGAGAAAAACCGAGAAATTTACGAATCATTTCGAGCCTCATTTTTTTTAAGGATAACAAATTAAGGAACGCCCGTCAATGACGGGCGTTCCTTTTAAAAGCTCTAAGCAACAGCCTTACCAAGCAAGCTTGGTGTGACATTCGCTTTATTACTTCTTCTTAGCAGCCTTCTTAGCGGGCTTTGCAGCAGCCTTCGGAGCAGCCTTCTTAGCAGCAGCCTTCGGAGCAACAGAGGACTTCAGAGCAGCGCCAGCCTTGAAGCCAACGGTCTTGGAAGCCTTGATCTTGATCTTTTCGCCGGTCAGAGGATTGCGGCCTTCACGAGCAGCGCGTTCCTTAACAGCGAAGGTACCGAAACCGATGAGCTGAACGTTGCCGTCCTTCTTAACACCAGCAGCGATTGCATCGAGCACAGCGTCGAGAGCGCGGCCAGCAGCAGCCTTGGATTCAATGCCAGCTTCCTTGTTGGCGAGGATTGCGTCGATGAGTTCTTGCTTGTTCATTATTAACTCCTTGAGTTTTTGAGTTGGTTAAAATTCAATGGCAATATTATACCTTTTTTTTGCGCAAGAAGTAGAAACTTTCACAAAAATTTGCAAAAATCCTAATAAAATCAAGCCTTAGAGCCGTCCTCCACCGCTGGAACGGCTTTATTATCGGCTTTCTGCTGGATTTTTTTGATATAAACCAGACAAATGCAAGTAAAGGGAATTGCCACAATAAGGCCAAGGAAACCCAGTAGTTTACCCCAAACAGAAAGGGATAACAGGATTCCTACAGGAGGCAAATCCATTGAAGAGCCCACTATTTTCGGTACCAGGAAGAAGTCCTGTATTACTTGCACAATCAAATAAACTAGCAAGACAATAATCGCAACTTCCCAAAAAGGCATACCTGATTCAAGGGCATAGACCACAGCAAGAAGCAGTGCCACAGGAATCGATGCCAGCTGGAAATAAGGAATCATATTCATGGCACCCGATACAAGTCCAAACGCAACGCCCATAGGCAATCCTATGATAGCAAAGCCAATCGCGTACAAAATGCCAACGCTCATTGCAACCAAGGACTGCGCACGGAAATAGTTACCCATGAACTTATCCACTTCCTTGCCAAATTCAGAAACCCTCCCCTTAAACCTTTTGGGGAAGAGTTCGCGGGCGCCATTGCGCAACTTGGGCATATCCAGCATGATGAACACCAAGTACATGAAAATCAAGGAAGCACCTGAAATCCAGACAATCACTTGTCCGCCTTTGGAAATCATGCCCCAGGCACCCGGCAAAACTTTACCAGCCAACGACTGGGACGATTGCCAAACATCCAGTTCCTTCAATGTTGTAGAAATATTCTTCCAGGAAACATCATTCTTAAGGGAATTCCATAATTCATCCGGAATGAATTCCGACAGACGGTTGGCCCAACTTGAATCGTTAAATATTCTTGAGACCAGCACACCCAAATGCTGAATTTCCCCGACAATTTTCGGCACGATAAACCAAAGCAATCCGCCAACAATGCTCAATGTACAAAGTAAAACAATGACAACCGCAATAATGCGGTGTTTCACCTTAACCTGTAATTTACAAACCAGGGGATCAAGAATATAGGCCAGTAAAAAAGCAGCAAAGAAAGGGAATAGGACTTCTTTGAGGTAATTCAACAGCCACAGGAGTGCAACAGCACCAAGAACAACGCCCAATAGGCGCATAATTTTATCAATGGTCCATATTCTGCTTACTTGCATCTTTATTTTCCTTCTTCCGGCTTGTTTCCACGCCAAAGTCTAATGGACTTCAGTTCAATTTCATCCGGAATGCCTCGCATCACCTTTTCTCCATTGACCACCGCAAGAATGACGCCTCGATCAAAGTAAGAGAGATAATCGTCCTTATCCAATCCCTGCTCTGCGAGCCACCACTCTGGCGTTTTGAAATCTGCTAGAGCAATTTTCGTCTGCATGTTTGCGGGAACAATCTTTGTCTTAGGACGATAACTCAATAGTTCCCCTGCCCTACTATATACGGGATCATTATTCAATATACGGACTTCAACAGTCTGCATCCGTCCAGTTCGAACATCCACTTCAATAGAATCAAACCGATCGAAATCAAAGAATTCCGCCGCAGGCCTATGATTCACGGAAAGCAAGTTAACTCCGACCCCCGCATAGGAATAAGCCTTGCCAGACCTGATATTCACGTTTGCCAAAACCGATCCATCATTTGCCACATGAATTTCACTCGTGGAATATCCACCAGCAATAGAATCGTTCACGGCGTAGACTTCATAGGTTTCCGTAGGGAAAATTGCCATTTCCCGAAAACCAAACTTTTTCTGCAGGACAAAAAAAGCAAGGACAGCCACCAGCAGAATCAGGCCGGAGGATACGGCAATGACAACCTTACGGTTCATGCCTACCCTCTGCGTTCCTGCGGGGATGACGAAGACCAATGGCGGCAATCACCACCAGGACAATCAAGCCTAGCGTAATGCCGAAATATAAGTTGCTCACACCGGAAACAGACAGTTGACGAAGCTTGATGGTATACTTCTGACCACGGGGCTGATTCCAGCCAGAGGTAATCTCCACACGAGCAGCGGATTCCAAAGAACGACGGTTACGGGCGGACTCCTTCCCATATTCTTCAAACCAGAACTCAGGAGTGTAGAAATCATCCATCGGGATAGCGATTGTTTCGCGGCCGCCCTTCAGGGCCACTTCCTTCAGGAGGAGTCTAAATGTATTAGGTTTATCCAACTGAGTCACATCCGGATCAAAAGTCCAGATTTTCAAGAGAATTTCATTCGTTCCACTAGATTCAATATCCAGGTGAACCGTATCCACGAAATTCCACTTCTTGAACTTTTTGTCGGCAACATCTCCCAACTGGAAAAGAACGCCACACCAGCCAGCCTTAGCATCTTCCGGTCCCAAAGTACAGCTAAAATCAAGCGTAGAATCCCCTGCGTCAAATTCAATTTGAGAAGAACCTCCATCATATTGATCATCATAACCAATGACGGAAACGCCTTCTCCCACAGGGAACGCCTCATCCAAAAAACGCTGATCCGGGAGGTAATTGTACACTCCCAGAATAATCGCCACCACAATCCCCAAGATGGTGTAAGTCTTCGTCATTATTCTTCAGTCTCGATGAACTTTTTCAGATGAATGTTGTACTGTACCAAATCCAGCGGATCTTCATCCGGCATTTTCTCACCCATGATCTTATTTACCAAGGCGTCAAACCACTTGATGAAAAAGAAATGGTGCTTGCCTTCCTTGCCCGGATTCTGGAATGGATTATCCAAGGTACGCTGAAGCAATTCCATAAAAAGAGAGGGTTTCATATGAAAAGTCTTACAGCAGGTGGTCACCGGGCCATCAAAGCCATAATCAGGGAGTTTCCCCTCGACCAAGGGTTCACCATGATCAATGCAACAAGGATTTTCACAAACAGGATCCTGCACATTCATACGCTTAAGAGCAGCAAGCCAAAGTTCACGGGACTTATCCGTCAGGTCTCCACGGAAAGCCATGGTCTGGTCGCAGGGAAAAAATACGGAATGGCACTTAGGACAGATACGCAACTGCAGGTGATGCAAAGTTACATCCGCCACTTCGGCCTTACAAAAAGAACATGTACTCATGAAAGGCAATATAGTATAATCCTTCTGAAGATTAGAGACTAGGTTCTAGAGGTTAGGGCAGCTAGATGCAAGTGTTTGTGAGTTCAAGACAATTACATCTTTATTTTTCTTCACGAAGTATTCCCAACACCCCTAATTTCTAGTCTCTAGTTTCTAGTCACTAACCTCTAATCTCTAGTTCAGAGGTACGCTTCGCTTGAGGTATGAGGTCGGAGCTTCGCTCCTAGAGGTTTAAAAATGGCGCCGAATGACTATCCAATACAAGCGCGAGTTCTGTTCCCTACACTCTACACCCTATACCCTGTACCCTCAAATCACTAATTACTATATTACAGGACATGGCTAAAGTAGTACAAATTACCTCCGAAAATTTTGAAACCGAAATTGCTCAGCCCTCCGAAACAAGAGCTGTAGCTGTCCTTTTCTCCTCCGCCGAATACCCCGACTGTGCTGGTTACGCACAGCTCATGGGTCAACTGAGCACAAGCATGGACTTTACCTTGGGCGTCGTCAGTTGCGACGACCGAGCCAACATGCAGCTCATCCAGGCCTTCCGCGTCCGTTCCGTTCCCGAAGTTCATATCGTGGACAAAGGCCAGATTGCAGATGTCATCGCAGGAGTGCTCCCCGAAGATGAACTGAAGAAGCGTCTTGAAAAATTCTATGTCTCCGACGAAATGCGCACCCAGAATACTCTGGAAGAAGCCATCGCCAACAAGCAGTTCGACGAGGCTCTTCCCCTTCTAAACGAAGCTTTGCAGAAGACCCCCAACGACAAGAAACTCCTTCTCCTTTGGGCAAAGGCAAGCCTCGGCATGGGCGATACAGAAAAAGCCAAGGACATTTTGAACAAATTCACAGAAGCCGATGACCAGTACAAGGAAGCCAAGTCCCTGCTGGAACTTCTGGATTTCCACGCCGAAGCAGCCAAAAAGGATGTTCAGGGCAAGGAAGCTATCGTCTATCAGCAGTGCTGCATCCTGGCAGCAAGCGAACAGTTCGAAGATGCCCTCCAGGCCTTCCTCAACCTGTATGTGGAAGCTCCGGAATGGAACGACGGTGCTGCCAAGAAGGCGATGCTCACCCTATTTGGCGTTTTGGGCCCCAAGCACGAACTGACTTGGAAGTACCGCGCCAAGTTGAATACGATTATGTTTATCTAAAACGGTCGATTTAAGGGTCAAAAGGGGCGCTTTTACGCCCCTTTTACAGACTCTGTTCACCGCTTTTGTTATATTCATCAACGTATTTTATTGAATTAATACACACGGGGCTTATAACCCCATAGGATGACACATGAAAAAGATCAAATTCCAGGACACCTCCTTCCGTGATGGTTTCCAGTCTATTTTCGGTGCCCGCGTGTTCGCTAAGGACTTCATGCCGGCTGTTGAAGCTGCATGCCACGCAGGTATCACCCACTTTGAAGCAGGTGGCGGCGCCCGTTTCCAGGCCCTCTACCAGAACTGCGGCGAAGACGCATTCGACATGATGGACGAATTCCGTCGCGTTGTCGGCCCGAAGGCTCGCCTCCAGACCCTGGCCCGCGGTATTAACGTTGTGGCTCTTGCTCCCCAGCCCCGCGACATGATCAAGCTCCACGCTGACATGTTCAAGAAGCACGGCATGACCCGTATCCGTAACTTCGACGCCCTGAACGACGTGAACAACCTGATCTACTCCGGTAAATGCATTACCGACGCCGGTCTGGAACACGAAGTCGTAGTTACCATGATGGAACTTCCTCCGGGATGCGAAGGCGCACACGACCCCGAATTCTACGAACGCATCCTTAAGAACATCCTGGACGCAGGTGTTCCCTTCGCTTCCGTTTGCTTCAAGGACGCATCCGGTACCGCAAACCCCCGCAAGGTTTTCGAAACCTTCAAGCGCGCTCGTAAGCTTCTCGGCGACGACGTTGAACTGCGCATCCACAGCCATGATACCTGCGGTACTGGTGTGGCTCAGTACACCGCCGCTATCGAAGGTGGCGCTGATGGCGTTGACCTGGCTCGCAAGCCCCTTTCTGGTGGTACTTCCCAGCCGGACCTCTTCTCCATGTTCCACGCTCTCAAGGGCACCGACTACAAGCTGGCTCTCGGCGAAGACGGCATCGTTGACGATCACATCAAGGAATTGATGGACGCCAACAACGTTGCAGTGGAATGCCTCAAGGACTACAACTTCCCGCCCGAAGCTCGTCAGATCTCTCCGGACGTGATCTTCTCCCCCATGCCGGGTGGCGCACTTACCGCCAACACCCTCATGATGCGCGAAACCAAGACCTTCCACCTGTACGACAAGGTGATCAAGAACATGAGCGAATGCGTGGCTCGCGGTGGCTTTGCCTCTTCCGTGACCCCGGTTTCCCAGTTCTACTTCCAGCAGGCCTACATGAACACCATCAACGAAAACGCTGGTCGTGATCGTTGGTTCAAGATGACCGAAGGCTACGGCAAGATGCTCCTGGGCTACCAGGGCAAGACCCCGTGCGAACCGGATCCGGAACTGGTGAAGATCGCAGCAGACCAGTTCAAGCTGGAACCGTTCTCTGTGGCTCATCCGGGCGTCCAGTGCGCAGAAGAAATTCTGGAACCGGGTATTCCGGCTGCAAAGAAGCAGCTTGAAGAAAACGGTCTGCCTGTTACCGATGAAAACATCTTCATCGTCGGCTGTCTCCAGACCAAGGCTGGCAACAAGGGTATCGACTTCCTGAAGGGCGAACGCAAGATCGGCGTTCCCAAGAAGGACCCCAACGCTGCTCCGGCTGTGGACACCAAGAACATGAAGGCTGGTCAGGCTTCCACTTACCGTATCGCCCTCGGCAACCAGAGCTGGGACGTTCAGGTAAGCACCCTGAAGTAAGAATACGGCACTCGTCAGAGTGCCTGTAGTCGCTATTCCCGTTCTACGTGAATATAAAGAAGCCCCGCGATTGAATCGCGGGGTTTCTTATTTTCTCTACACAAAACAAAAAAAACCGGCTCATCAGAGACCGGTTTTTCGTTAGACTACCTCAGGTAGTCCTACCCACAAAGACGCATTAAGCTTCTTCCAGGGCTTCCTTATATTCGTCGACGGTAGCGATGTATTCGTCGATCATATCTTCCTTCTCGTCCAGATACTTAATGATCTGTTCCAGATGTTCCTTCTTGAACACAGCCTTCAGCTGGCGGGAAGCGTGACCACGATAGCCCCATTCCTTAAGGATTTCATCGGTTACGACGAAAGAATCGTTCATGGAAACAAAACGCATGGGACCATATACAGCCCAGTTGTGTTCCATCTGCATGCATTCCGGTTCTTCCAGTTCCGGATTAGCCATGTAACGCTGGATGTGGCGGGTACGGACATCCTTAATCTTATCGATGCGCATGTAACCCATGATCAGGTACTTATTGCGCATTTCAGAATCACTCAGGCCTTCGTAGCGAGTGCCAAACAGGATGTAACGGCTCTTTGCCTTGAGAATGGCGTTCACGGCCTTCACATTGTAGCAACTCATGAGACCATAGGTGCTGGTTTCATAGTTCGGTTCGTAAAGGAAGCCCTTACCATTTTCATTCAGCTGGTCGCGAACAGGCACTTCGGAAGTGTGGCTAGTTTCGACATAGAGCAAGCTACCAGCGGCGTTACCACGGTAGTCCTGCCAACCATCAAGGTTAATCTGAGTTTTCGGCATCTTATTTACTTTCCAATCGATTAGGTTAAACTTAGACTGCCCCGAACAGACGCTCGGAGTAGCCCCTTATTATAAAACTCAACAGGCGGGTCGAACAACGACCCGTCGATTATTACACGCAAGATACAATTTACTGACTAAAAAGTCAACGACTCAGCACAAATATCGCTCATTCCAAAGAGATTTGCCCCTTTTTCGAAGAATTTTGCGGTATCTGTAGTCAAAAAACTGGTTTTTCCAGTTTTTGTAAGGCGAATTTCAATTTCTGGATGACGCTTTAGGTAATCCACTGTCTTGTGGGCAACAATGTCGCCCTGGAATACGGGACGAACTCCGGCAGGCAGTGCCTTACGGATTTCCGCTTCCAGCAGAGGATAATGAGTACAGGCTAAAAGCACCGCGTCGATTTCCGGATCCTCCTTCATAAGGGCATTCACTTCCTTCTGAACGAAGAACTGTGCACCTTCCGTCCCCCTCTCGCCATACTCCACTAGAGGAACCCACATGGGGCAGGCGTGCTGGGTAACTTTCAAATTCGGATAGAACCGATTAATTTCAATGGTATAACTACCGGAGGAAACCGTTCCCGCCGTAGCAAAAATCCCGATATGTCCTGTCTGGCTAAAATTGCCGGCTTCTTCTGCCGTCGGGCGAATAATGCCAAGGACGCGGCGATCCGGAAACTCAAAAGGCAACACATCCTGCTGAATACTACGGAGAGCGCGAGCCGAAGCCGTATTGCAGGCAAGAATTACCAGAGGGCAGCCCCTGCTGAAAAGTTCACGGACAGCCTGCAGCGTGTAGCGATAAATGGTCTCGAAACTGCGGGAGCCATAGGGTGCACGGGCGTTATCTCCCAAATACAGGTAATCGTATTCCGGCAGGGCCTTCTGAAGGTCCCTTAGGATCGTTAATCCTCCAAAGCCGGAATCGAACACACCGATCATAGAGCGGCACTCATCTTGTCACGAAGTGCAAACATCACATCCTTCTTCAAGTCAAAGGACTCATTCTTCTTCATGGCAGCAAGATCCACCGGATCCATGATCTGGACAGACACCTTGCAGCGTTTGGAACTCTTACGCTGTTCCCAAGTAGCACCAGAACCACGAATGACCAGCGGGAGGATGATGCCGTCATTTTCCGCAGCGAACCTGAAGGCGCCACTCTTGAACGAGCCCAACTTGCCATCCTTACTGCGGTGACCTTCGGGGAAGATAAAGATTCGCGCACCCTGACCGCGTTCCGCAATAGCCTTACGGATTGCAATAGCCGCATTACCGCTACTTCGGTCAATCAGGACGCAGCCAATACGGGTCATCCAGAAACGAAGAAATGGAATACGTCCCAAAGTCTTCTTGGCCACAAAACCAATCGTCTTCTGGATGGAAAGGAACACAATAGGAATGTCAACGAAGGAACTATGGTTGCCAATGACAAATACAGGACGATTCCAATCCACCGACCCAAGCTTTGCCTGGTCATCAATGGTCAAATCAATACGGAGACGTCTCATGCAATAGGCGCCAAATTCCTGAATTTTACGATCCACCCAGACCTTGGAGTTTTTTCCATAGCGGATCAGCACGTAAGGAACCTTAACAATCTGTACGAACATATAGCCGAACACGGTAAGGATGGCCCAAATTCTAAAAAGCAACATTGGCATAACAGAATCCGTCTGAGGTTGACTTTTCGGTAGGAATCGGGAACGCTTGTACTTACGAAGGCGCCCTTTCCAGAATCTTTTCCTGCAATATAACAAAATCAGGTAAGCTTCCGCTCGGGTGACCCCCACATAATACAGCCTTCGTTCCTCATCCAGTTGTTTTTTCCGTTGGCGGCGATTTCCAGTACACTCTCCTGGAGTAAGATCCTCCGCCATGCCGGCATAATAGACTACCGCATACTGCAAACCTTTGGAAGCATGAACCGTCTCCACATGGACGCCATCATCTACAGTCACCTCCCCCTGGTCCCCTACATCCACCACATCTCCAAAAACAGGGATGTTGTAATCCCGAAGAGCTTCTTCATAATAAAGACGCTGTCGGTTGTACCGAACAAGAATGGCGAAGTTTTTCCATTTCAAGTCGTAACCCATTCGCAGTTCCTTGATGGAAGCCACGATCTTCAGAATTTCTTCAACAGGATTGTCCGATTCCCACACTTCCGGCCTACGGTTCTCCGTATACAAAGGATTCCCGCCAGACCCTTTGGAGTTTCCTGCCCGCAATACCTTCTGAAGATGGAGAGGCTTGTTCTTGAAAATCTCATTAGCCAGATAGAGAACATTGGGAACAGACCGATAATTCCATTCCAGGCGAATCAAGGTACTATCCTTGAAATCATCGCAGAAACGATTGATGTTTCCAATATCCGCTCCTCGGAAGCCATAAATAGCCTGGTCATCATCCCCCACTACAAAAAGGGATTTCCTATCTCCAAGCAGATTTTTCACCATACGGTACTGGGAAGGATTAATATCCTGATATTCATCCACCAGAATTTCAGTCCATTGTTCCCTAAAATAACCAGCGGCACCTTCATTCGTCTCCAACAATTTGATGGCCAGATAAATCAAGTCTTCAAACACCACCTTTCCCGAACGAAGAACCTCCTTCCGCAAGGGTTCCACTTTTGAAAGTACATATCTCGGCAAATCATCGGAGAAAAGATTTTCACGGGACAAGGTCCCCGGTTTCAGTTTAGTCTTCTTGATTTGCTGCAGGAATTCACGATCCGAGGATTCCGTAGGCGACGGCATTTTTTCAAAGCCTAGAATTTGATACGCCGGAATCGTATCCGCCTGTAATTTTGACAAGCCGCAAGGAATCTCGCTTTTCAAAATATGCAACGCCAGGGAATGGAACGTACAGAGCCTAACCCCTGCATTGGGAAAAAGTTTCTGTACACGTTCCCGCATTTCCGCCGCGGCCTTCGCCGTAAAGGTTAAAGCCAGAATTTTTTCCGGTTGAACACCGCAGAGAATGCGATACTGAATACGCTTTGTTAAAACAGATGTTTTTCCAGAACCCGCTCCCGCCAAAATTAAAAGCTGGGAGTCCTTTTCATGGTCGTGTAACACGGCCGCCCTCTGGTCTCCATTCAATCCAGAGAGGATGCTCTCTGCATCCATATTTCCTCGATAAAGTCGGGACACATTCCCCGCATATAATGGTGCAGGTGCAGTGCCACCTTAATCTATAAAAGACGAATTACTTTTCGTCTGCAGAAGATCCCTTAGGTACACCCCCTCCCAACAGGAAGAGGAATGCGCCAACAAGGCTCAATATAAGGCTCACCAGGTAAGCCAAAAGCTGAATTACCACGGAGGGTAAATTTGCCACGCCGGCTCGAGCAAACAAAGACTGAGCCAGCAATTCACGAGGACCAAAGCCGCCAATAGAAATAGGCAGGGCACTCACAATGGCTACCAGCGGAATGTAGTAGAAATACCAGGACATGGAAAGATCCACACCCACAGCAATTCCACAGAAGTAATGAACGAAAATTCGAAGGGACTGCGTAATCGCAGACAGCACATTAATGGAAATCCACAACTTCACGGAACGGAACTGTTGAAAACGTTTGAACATGTGCATCAGACGTTCAGATATCTTTGCAGGAAGGAACTTGGTCATCAGCCTACAGACAAGGCCCCCCAGGCGACGGCTAAACAGGGATGCAAACAGCATGCAGAACCCAAGGCAAATCCACAGGGAAGGCCACATGAACGCACGTTGTTCCGGATCATGAACAAAGAACAGCAGACCAACGGCAAGTGCAAACAACGTAATAAAGAACAGGCCGAACAGGCGATCAAAGAAGGTAGCCGTAAGTCCGGCACCTACCGTATCCTGTCCACCTTGCATACGAATATCATAAACCTTCTTGGCATCTCCACCCACATTGCCCGGCATAAAGTTATTAAAAAACAGGCCTACGTAGTAAAGCTTCAGCAGGCGCGCATAACTCAAATGAACATCCTGTTTTTCAAGGAGAAGTTTCCATTGAAGGCAAGCCGTAAAGTTGGAAATGCCCAAGCAGGCGATAGCAAGTACCAGCGGCACCGCACTCTTGGACGAGAACAATTCATACAGGTCTTCAATATTCCAGTCCGGAGCCAGCACGATATTGCGGTACACGAAGTAAGCAGGAACCAAGGTCACCAGCAACTTCAGACAGAACACCAAAAATGATTTCAACTTACTATTCATCTTCGGCTACCGCACTAACCTGATGTTCAATCACAAGATCCTGCAGCAAATTGGTCGTAAGTTCCGCTGCAGTTTCCCAGCGGAATTCATCCACATAAGCCCTGGCCGCTTCCTCGAGACGCGTTCGCAGATCATCGTTACAATAAAGACGATCCATCTCGGATGCACAGGCAACAGCATCACCTGCCTGGAAAAGCAAACCCGTTTCACCGTTACGAACACTGTCTCGAAGGCCAGGTACATCACTAGCAATGGTTGTCGTACCAAGCTTGGCCGCTTCTACCACAGTCAGGCCCCAGCCTTCCTTATAGCTAGTCTGCAGCAAGGCAACCGCCCCTGCCAGAAGTTCCCGCTTTCTTTCTCGGGAAACAAAGCCAAGCAGTTCAACCCGATCAGAAAGATTGTGCAATTTCAGCCAGGCAGGAATTTTTTTCAGAAGAGGACCATCTCCCGCCACCATCAATTTCACATCAGAATGCTGTTTCGCAAATTCTTCAAAAGCTTCCAGCGCAGTCCATATTCCCTTGTACTTATGGACCCTAGACAGCCAGAGGAAATAAGGAATACCCGATGGGCACTTCACAGGTTTTTCGCTTTCAGAATCTGCACCGCAGTCATCGGATCCATTATAAATCACGGCAATACGATCTTCGTCAATACCTATTTCAGAAAGCTCACGTTTTGTACTGGAGCTAACCACCACAAAATCCTGCTTGCGATAGAACAGTGGAATGATTCGTTCAAAGAACCAAACCCCAAAAGCAACCGGGAAAAACGCCTCGTGGAAAATGGAGCCACGCCACAAATGATGCATCTGCACCAACACAGGCTTCTTCACAAAGAAGTGGGAGAATACGGGAAGCTTGTTCAAATCTTCCACAACTACATCGAAGCCAAACTCACGGTCCAGTTTCCCAAGGTTCAACGCGCAATTCAACTGGAACATCAAATCGCCGCCTTTACGGACAACCTGAATTCCATCCACCACTTCACGTTCCTTAGCACCCTTAAAAGACGTCGTGAACAAGACCACCTGATGACCAGCCTTGGCTATCAGGGAAAAAATTTGATGCAAGTGTTTTTCTGCACCGCCAGCGGCGGGATGCAAACGATCACGATAATTGACGACAAGTATGTTCAAGTTTAATACTTAGGGCTTACGACCCAAGACCCCAATACAAAGCTGAGTATAATGCATCAACGGAACAGTGGAGAGGGTATCCAGAATGGAATCCTTCATCTTCTGGTAAGCCGTTCCCTGGAGCGGATACTTCGGCAATTCGACACCAATCTTGAAGCAGGCTTCACGAAGCATGCGATAATAGAGATTGGGCCGCATCCAGTCACCGTATGTATAAACACACTTGAAGCCGCCATCGCGCATAAGCTTCTTCAGTTCCGGCATGGTGAACTGGGTTTCCCAGCCGGCGAACCACTTATCCATGGCGATCAGGATATGCTTGATAATCGTATAAGGATGCACAGTCTGAGGAACATCGCAAAGGCAATGGCCACCGTGCTTCAAAATACGGTAGTTTTCCTTAATCAGAGGAAGGGGATCCTTAAAATGTTCTGCCAGGCCCTGATGGAAAACAAGATCAAAAGTGCAATCCGGGAACGGAGCCTTAAAGGCGTCGCCTCGAACCAAGTGCAAATTATCAAAGAGCTGTTCCTTGTTACGTAAGGAATCCACAATTTTAAGACTATTTTCGGCAAAATCAAGAACGTAAACGTCAGCACCTAGGCGAGCCAGTTCCGCACTATCGCGACCAGTACCAGCGCCTACCTCCAGGATTTTCATCCCTTCAACCTTAAAATTCTTCTTAATAGTCTGAAGCACCGACGGGGAGGAAGGATAGACCTTGTCCATGTCGTTCTTGCGCTTCCAAAAACGATTCCATACTGATTGATCAGGTTCTTTGATTGACATAGCGTGGAAAATATACGAAATGTTTCCGCTCTTAATTACCACTAATGATGGGACACATGTCTAAAAAGCCACACAAAAATAGTCACAAAACAATTACAAAGAAATAATTTTGCTACATTTAGTCATAAATAAATGACGTTTTATAGCTTTTAAATTAGGTTTTAACGCAATCTTCTTAATTTTTTACATAATTGGCACGCAACTTGCTTTAAAATAAACGATATTAAGAGTAAGGTTTACCAAATGCATATTGATTCTACAGATACTACTCTAAAAAGATACCTTGAAGATATTCGTCGCACCGCACCTCTTTCTCGTGAAGAAGAACAGATTCTCTTCCAGAAGGCAAAGGAAGGCGACAAAATTGCCCGAAAGAAGCTCATTTCCGCTAACATGCGATTTGTTTTGAAGGTTGCCATCCAGTACCGTGGTTGCCCCATCCCCCTGCCGGACCTGGTTAGCGAAGGCGCTATGGGCCTCGTTCGCGCCATCGAATCCTTCGAACACACTCGTGGTCTCAAGTTCATTTCTTACGGCGTATGGTGGATTAAAGCCTATATTACACGCGCTATTAACGAACAGGGCAACCTGATTCGTCTTCCCGCAAACCAGCATCTCCGTGTGCGTAAGGCCCTGCACGAACAGTCCCGCGGTAAGGAAATCAACGAAGAAATCCGCGAACTCATCCAGATTGGCCAGCGTGGCGTTTCTTTTGACAGCCCCCTGAAGGCGGACTCCAAGGCTACTTACGCCGAAGTGCTCCCCGATGGTGGCGCATCCAATCCGGAAGCAGAATCCGAAATCCAGAGTGTGGAAGCACTGGCTCGCGATCTTATGGAACAGCTGCCGGAACGCGAAGCAAAGGTCATTACCGGCATTTTCGGTATCAATCAGGAAGCTCCGCAGACACTCCGTGAAGTGGGCGAATCCATGAACATTTCCCACGAACGCGTCCGTCAGCTCCGTGACCAGGCCCTGCGTCGTATCCGCAAGTACAACAGCAAGGAATTCCTCCAGGAAAAGAAAGACGCATTTTTGGCAGCCATCAACAAGTGATGGCTCAGGAGGCTCCGCCCCCTGGACTCCTTGGCAGACGGCAATAGCCGTCTGCGTTTTCTTTAGAGACCGAAGGTTTACATCCTCGCCGCTATTAACAAATAGCCGCTTAGACGCAAGGGACTCCGTCCCTTGGAACCCTTGGCCTGCAACGCTCTGTTGCAGGCGTTTTTATTTGGTGACGAGGTTTTATCGCAGTTATCAACAAGTGATGGCTCAGGAGGCTACGCCCCCTGGGTTCCTTGGCAGACGGCGATAGCCGTCTGCGTTTTCTTTAGGGATTTTTTAAGTTTTCCAAATAAAAAGGCTCTCGCGGGTGTGGCGAGAGTCTTTTTTTGAAATTTTCAGGATTTACTTTTTAGAACGTTTCTTGCGACGAACGCCCCACTTATCCTTGATTTCTTCTTCGATCTTCTTCTTGTCGTAGCGAACGATCATCTTGAACTGGACGTTGTAAACGCCGGTTCCGACAAAGCGGCCACGATGGTCCTTATAGTTCCAGTTAACGAACACCTTCTTATCCGTTTCCAAGCAGTTGCCACCAAACTTGGGGCTATTGCACTGAACCGTAATTACGGTATCGTTGACATACTGGCCGAGATGGTCTGTATAGTTCACGATGAAGGAGATGAACACATCTTCCGGCTTCAGGGAATCCAGAGCGGACGGATCATAAGAACCATCGGCAGAAATCTGCGCACGATCCAGGAGTTGCGGGACAAAACGTTCGCCCAGCTGTACCAACTGCCCTAAGGCGCCTTCCTTCTCCATATCTTCCTTCGTAGTAGAGCCAGGCACATAGCGGAGGTTTACGGAACTTACGGTCTGGAGGGTATGGCTTTCCTTATCACCTTCGTCCACCACACGATCATCGCTAGCATCAAAGGTACCCATATTGGTAGCTTCCACCAGATGGTTCAGCAAGCCGCCAATAACCACCGACTGGGGGTTTTCACCAGCAATGTTACCATAGTTGTCGCGGATAGCATCCTTATCGCCCTTACGAACCAGCAAGGAGTCACCCGGAAGGATTGTAGCGATAGAGCCGTCTAGAATCAACTTGGCAGACAAACCATCGGAAGACCAGTCAATGCGAGTAGGATTCAGCTCAATCACTTCAGAACCATGAATGAAGGAGAAGAAGTCGTCACCCTTCAGATCCTTCGTCATGATTGGTTCGGTGAAGACGATAACCAAGGTGTCAGCCTTCTTGCCGTAATCCAAGGTAGCGCGAGCAATCACAGGAGACATCTTATCCACCAGCGGAGCAGTTTCTTCGCTCACGAAGGTTTCACCGAAGATGGAATAATAGGTATAGACGTTTGCTTCGGGCAGCTTTTCACTAATACTAGTGACACCTTCCGCCAGACGGGTTGTGGAGCGGACCTTCCAGATAACGCGGGTAGAGTCGTTAGGATCGATTTCCAGATCAGCAGGCTGAGCCTGAAGCTGAATCATCATTCCGCGATAGCTGTACCAGGGATAGGACATGTACAGCGCACCATCAATATCCTCCCTAGCAAGCTTGGAGTCAAACACGCTTACAATCTGGTCAAGAACACCATCGCCATCGGTATCCCAGTATTCCACATTCTGGACAGCAGGGAACCGATCCACCACAGTTACAGGAATTTCACGATCATATTCATCCGAGGTAATGTAAGGTAATTCAGAGAAGGTTGCATTGGGATGGAGAGAAACGCTATCCTTCATGTCACCCTTAAGACCGAGGGAATCACCAACCAGAATCACGATATCCTTAGCAGGCATATAAACCTTGGAAATCTGATCCAGGTCAAAGCCATATCGTTCGGCTTCCTGCTTGAGCATAATCAGCATTTCAGGAGAACCGATATCCACGGGAATCAATTCAATATTGAACTGCAGGAACAAGGAATCCTTACCATGAACATCGCGAATGGCATAGGCATCCTTAATCACACTGCTACCCACCTTAATAACATTGGTGCTACGAACATGAGAGGAACCAGTGCCCTTATCCTTATAGGACATAATTGCCACAGCGCCTTCCACTGGGAACTTTTCAGATTCCGGCAAATCCAGGCCGCTTACATCAACAATAATGCGATCCTTAGCATCATTCAAGGACGGGTTCACACACTTCAATGTATCACCGTTCACCACGAGCCATACATTTTCCAGTTCGTAAGAAGCAGTCAATGTATCCTTCAGGAGAATTTCCAGGTAATCCAAATCCATGTCACCATTGGTATCCTTAATAAAGCCCTTATGAGCTTCGGGAACAGGATCGAAGAAATTGATGTTATCGATGACAACCTTAGAGGTGCTACCAACAACCTTGATGGAACCACCCTCCACCACCTGATCGGCAGTTACAAATATGGTTATAGTGCCATCCGTATTCTTCTTAATGGCATCCACCTTTTCACCAGTGACAGGGTCAAGCACCTTAACTGTACCACTACCAATGATTTTCAAGGAATCTTCACCATTAAAGTACTCATCCACCTTATCTTTATCCAATGTGATAGCGACAATGTCACCAACCCTTGCAGAATCCTTACCGGAATCATAACGCAAATCATGAGGCAAACCAGTAGGATTATCACCCAGCAAGTAGTTGTTGCCATTAATGACCTTTATATTGGGATTGCTAGGATCCGGATCGGCAGGAACAAGAACAACCGTACCGGAGACAATCTCATCGCCCCTTTCAAAATCTTCGGGGCTGGGATAGGATTCTTCAGGAGTCAATTCTTCAATTTCAAAGTCTTCTACACCAATATAGCGGTTAGAGGAACTGGATTTTCCATTTCCACTGCTGGAAGAACCTTCTCCAGGATTTCCAGAACCAGAAGAGGAAGGATTGTCAGAACCGCTGGAGCCAGGAACGGAGCCAGAAGAAGAGGGATCGCCAGAGCCGCTGGAGCCAGGAACGGAACTAGAAGATGAAGGATCGCCAGAGCCGCTGGAGCCAGGAACGGAACCAGAAGATGAAGGATCGCCAGAGCCGCTGGAACCAGGAACGGAACCAGAAGAAGAGGGATCGCCAGAGCCGCTGGAGCCAGGAACGGAACCAGAAGAAGAGGGATCGCCAGAGCCGCTGGAGCCAGGAACGGAGCCAGAAGAGGAGGAACCCACAGAACCGCTAGAACCAGGAACAGAGCCAGAAGAGGAAGAACCTACAGAGCCACTAGAGCCGGGACCAGGAATGGTTCCAGAAGAAGAAGAAACCTTGTTAGAGCTGCTAGAAGCAGGCTTGCTACTACTAGAAGATTCTTCATAAACCTGCAAAGAAGAACTGCTCTGAGAAGCGCTACTCATAATTTCAAAGTCTGAACCAGAACCAGCGGCATCACGATCCACCACCACTCCAGTAAGAGGAGCAAGATCATCTAGATAGTTGTCAATCCACTGCACATGAATCAGCACATTGTCATTAATGTGCTTCTGAGGATTTGAGGTATAGTCAACGAACACCATATGTCCCGAGTTGCTGGCAACAAACAGGTGACCATAACCATCTACAGTACCCTGATCCAGGCGCCATCCCACGTAACCACCATCATTGGTTCTAGGAAGCGTCATATTGTCCAAAGTTTCAACGAAGAACATTTTTCGAAGGTCAATGGTTGCAACAACTTTTGCCTTCATTTCACCATTTTCACGATACGGCAGAATCTGCACAATGCGAGAACCACCAAAGACAAATATGGTCTTGGAATAGGGATCATAGGTTCCACCATGTGCACCTTCCAGAGAATCAATCAGGATCTTTGTTCTAAAAGTGGTAATAACAGAATCACCAATGTTCCCACCAACGGCATCGCGATTATCAGCAGTTACCAATGTCTTAACAGTGTCCGTGATCATAGCAAAATAGGCACCCGCTTTTCTTGATTTTACAGAAGCCTCATCGCACAAAGCGCCCGTATTCGCATTAGCTTCACAGCCACCACCATAATAATTGGAATAGGTATAGAAGGCAGTACCCTCATTATCCCAAATAAGAGTTGCAAGAGCATCATCATTACGGCGTGATCCCTCAGCAGCTTGCAAATGGACTCGATACCCCTTTTCAGCGAAATTATTCTTATTGATCCCCACCCTAGTATCAAAACGGAACAGAGGACCAGGGATACCTGCACCCCACAAAACTTCCTGGGTAGGATCCATCATCAAATGCCAAAAACCAGAGGTAGAGGTAGCCGGCGTTGCAGTTGCCACCAAGCACTTACCACCATCCTTCTTCGCAGTTTTACTGACTTTATGGACAAATCTTCCTTGGGCGGCAATAAGCAAGTCACCATCGGGATGGTGAACAATACCATCTGCACCAATAAGGCCATCACCTTCCGCGCCATGGTCCATGCCTTCCTTACTATTACCCGTGCAAAGCGTCTCCCTTTTTTTAGGGTTCATGAGTAACCGACCACCACCATCATACTGATAGTCGATGCTCTTTACACGATCTTGTCCAGCATACTTTGTATAGTACAGCGTAGCCTTGGAGCCATTGTGAGCAATCAGGTCTCCTATCTGCTGGATCCAGATACCCGTTGCCGGATTTTCCGGAGCGTCGTACGTAACATCACCAGCCACGGCAGAAACTGCCATGAACATCAATAAAGTTGAGATATATTTTGTTGTTTTCAACATATCGCTAACCTCTGAAATCCTCTTTGGGCGGCTCACTTCCTGGAACCAGTAATGCCCCACCTAAAGACTCTTTCAATCAAAAATTCTTCCTTTGCACCAAATACTTTTACCTTGAACTTGGCAAGATAAACACCTACTCCAACCTTACGGCCGTCATCGGAACGCATATTCCAGCGGACATAAAGCTTGTCGGGATTTTCAAAACAGTTTCCTTCAAAGAATTCGTCATCACAGGCTATCTTTCCGGAAGCGCTTCCCACATAGACACCCATATTGGTGTAGACGTAAAGTTCCCAGACAAGACCGCTGTTTTCAAGATCCAGGACGCTCGCACCGGAGTCGCTATTCATAATGGTAGAGAAACCCACATCCATCAGTACGCCCAGAGAAGCAGCATTATCCTTGTCCAGGGAAGTCTTCACATGGTCAATGGTAAACGGTTTCACACGGTCACTCAGTTCTTCTGCGCGATTCAAATCAGCAAAGGAAGTTGTCTGCATAATGACGCGAGGATCCCCCTCTACCATTACGGAAGGAGCCTGTTCAGAAACGCGGTTACCGTTAGCATCCACAAGACCACTGGTAAAGTTGTCAAACTTCACGGAATCTGCAGGATTCATACGTTCCGCCAGATCCGTTCCTGCTTCCATATAGAAAGTCGCCTTACGACCTCCGTCGCTCCATTCCACAGAAGTCAGACTATAGTGAATCCAGGCACCATCCACATAGAAGGACAGGCAATCGTCTGTCATGGAGAACTTTTCATAATCGATCGGTTCAGAGAAAGTCACCACAAACTTGTCCGGAGACATGTACTGGAAGGATTCCGGATTAAGGAAGTTGCTGGCGATAACCGGCGCCATATAATCGTTCATTTCAAAGCGAACTTCTTCCGTAGTATCCTTTCCATCGATAGTCACCTTATTGGAAAGCGTTGCGTATCCATATTCCCTACCATCAGAAGTCTTGGACACTCGAGTCGGATCCACTGCAGTAAGTTTTTCCATCACATCGTAGGACTTAGGATCAATGGAGAATCCAAGAACAGTTCCATCAGAAGAAAGGGTCAAATCACGAGGAGAAGGATTCAGTTCAATCACATCACCATCGTTATCCAGCCAGTAGAAGGTGAGATTCATGTTCTTCAGGTCATCTTCCGTAATGGGAGTTTCAAAACCTACGGAAACGCTATCCAGACGACCATCACCATCACGATCGTAGAAGCCGTTATTTTCGCTCATATAGATACGGCCAGAATTCTGAACAGGAACTTCCTGATTGTTCTTGCTGGTGGGAATTCCATCTGCAGCCGTCAGAATTCCATCCGGACAGGCGTCCTTTCCACAGTCCGTTTCAATCTTCACCTTATCACCCACAGACACAACGCCAGAAGCTACCAGGAATTTCCAGACATTTCCATCCTTCTGGATGGCTTCTGCATAAATGCGCTCCCCATTCAGTTTCAGGCCTTCCCCCTCAGTCCAGGATTCATCCACATCCTTATTGAAGCGAACAATCAAGGTATCCGTATCGCCACTACCCTTTACCAGAGTGGCAACCTGAATTACAGCACCGACGCTATCCTTAATGTTCGTGCGCAGAGTGTCGCAACGATTCCCCACAGAGGAACAGACATAGGCCTTCAATACACCGGAAGCATCCTTGTCCTGGAGAGCCTCGTCAATATCAGGCAGACCAAACTGGTCTCCAGTGCGAGTTTCATCTCCGGAATACTTCTTGAACTTATCGCCAGAGGGCCAGTTGTAGAAGAAATCCTTCACATCCACGGAATCCATGTTACCGGCAAACTGGACAGAAATGCTATCGCCCATACCATCGCCATCGGTATCAAAGATGACGGCGCTTTCCAAATCCGGCAGATCAGGATTACCAAATCGAAGTTCACCAGGGAATGGACCTTCTACAAAGTACTTTTTGGAATCCCCTGGATTCTTGTAACCACTCAATGTAAAATTGGAGCCATCCGTAACAGATGCAGATGCGTAGACCAGGAAGCTGCTCTTACCCTTACTGAAGATAACGTAAGCCTTTCCGTTTGCAGTTTCCAAGTCAGCACCGGAAAGGGTCTTGAAAATCAAATTGTCACTATCCCCAAATGTGGATACGTAAAACTTTTCCTTATCCACAGTCGTATCTACGGCATTGGCATCAGGGCCGATCGTCACAACAGCTTCCACATCGATCTGCAGAGAATCCCCGACCTCCAGTTGCAGTTTGGTTGCATCCGTGACCTCCTCACCAGCGACATAATATTTCAGAGCAGGAGCATAGATGTTGTAAATGCGGGAAGTATCGGGTTTAGCAGAGGGAGAACTAGCAGTACCGACAGGAATGTTAACATAAGGATACATTCCCTTGATGCCGAAGTTCGCAAGAGCTCTTTCGCCAGAATTTACCTTATCCAGATTATGGACAGAATCCCCAATGGCACCTTCATAGCGGAAGAGATAAATGGAATCGTTGTCAGCCAAAGGCGCATACACATAGAAGTCAGTATTTTTCAGCGCGTATTGACGAGAATTTATCTTAACGGCGTCCGCAGACAGCGTATCTTCGTCATGGGCTTCAACAAAAAGACTAAAACCCTGAGACCTTAAAACGCGCAGATAGACACAACGTCCGTCCGGAGAACCATCATAATTGACGCAGTCAACATCTTTAACCTTGGAGGATTCATCGCCTTCCGCAGCAAAAGTACCTGTTGCAAGCAAAAGCAGCAACAGCCCTAAAAGCTGAAAAATATGTTGACGACTACCCCACATGTTCAACCTCAAATTCCGGGTACGGATATTCGTACCCCATACATTAATCAAATGTATGTTTTTTTTTGCATTCCATTAAATGAAAATAAGCCCCTGTGACTCATATCTCAGGGTTTTGCACACGGAACCCTATTCCAACTTGGAACAACGGTTCGCAAGGTCCGTAACAATATCGTCCATAAAGATCCAGCCCCTGTCCTGAAGCCGGATGTTAACGGTCTCAGGAGAATCCGTCACCTGCAAATACCCATGCTTTAACCACTTTTCCAAAGCACAATTCGGGAGTTTATATCCCAGTTTTTCCAGTTCCAACAGGTCTAAGCCGGAGGATTGCCTTAGGGATAGCCAGAAGAGCTCCATCAGGACGTCATCTTCGGACAATTCATCGACCGCCAGGAGTTTCTCCGGAGCCCCATTCCTCACGTAATCGCGCCACCTAGGGTATATCTCTGGAGCAAAAAAACGCCTATTCCCTACATAGCTGTGAGCGCCCGGTCCAAAACCGGCATATTCGCCCCGTTGCCAATAATTTTGATTGTGAATACTTTCAAAGCCTGGCTTTGCAAAATTGGAAACTTCATATCGTGTAAATCCTTTTCTATCAAGGAGTTCCACACCACCGTTATACATCGGTTCATAAAGATCTTCATCTATTTTGAAGATTTCTTTCTGAACTTTTTGACCAAGAATTGTTCTGGGATTTACAGTCAGCCCGTAAAAACTGATATGGGTCAGAGGGAACTCACTAAGACGATCCACATCCCTAAGGAAACCTTCCACGGACTGTCCAGGCAAACTAAACATCAAATCCCCGGAAACGCGAATTTCAGGACAATCCGTCAAAAGACGAAGCGCCGCCTCCCCCGCCTCTACCGAATGGGCTCGTCCAATCCGGGCAAGCAGTTCCTGATCAAAGGTCTGAAGCCCTAAACTGAACCGTTTTACCCCCAATTTCAGGGCATTTTCTACTGTTTCAGGAGTGGTGGACTCCGGATTAAACTCCATGGAAATCTCTCGAAGCCCCGAAATGTTCACCCCAACGGACTGGAGGCTGCCAAATACCTGGCTGAGACAATCTGACGGCAGCATAGAAGGCGTTCCGCCCCCCAAATATAAAGTTTCCGCAGTTTTCAACAATCCTGGGTGACGGTTTTCATAAAGCTCAATTTCACGACAAACCAGGTCTGAATACTCCTGAAACAGTTTCTCACTGGCAGGAAGTACGCGAAAATCGCAATAATCACAAACTTTTTTGCAAAAGGGAATGTGAATATACAGGCTAAACATGCTTTTTATGACAAAAAAAATTCTAAACTTTGTTTTCTTTTTGAAAATTTAGATTATATAAAGGATATGGATAACGAGAATAAAAAAACTTGGAAGAAAAAAATCAAGAAGAAGCTGCCGCTCCTTCTGTTTTTGACGTTATCTACCATTATCTTCTTTCTGGCGTCCACCTTGCTTCTGGACGATTCCTACAAGGACATCATCCTGATCGCCATGTTCTGGGCATTGCCCCTGTTTATCCACTAGCGGGGCGAAACCATGGCAATGACGCGTTTAACACAACGAAAGTTCAAAGCACTCTGCTTCTATATGTTTAGCTGGGTCTTCGTCGTTATCGGAGTCACCAGTCTTCTCACCTATGGATCCTCCTCTGGGATGAACATGGACAAAGTGATGCTGATGCTTCAGCTGTCCATGCTCATGGGGCTTTCCCATGGCATTTACGACGTGGTGATCCTTCAGGACGAAATGGACCGTAGACCGGTTATTGCGGCCCTTCTGATTCGTTCCAGCTTTTTTATGGCAAGTATCTGCGCGAACCTGATCCTATGCATTGTCATCTGGAAAATCGATCGCGAGAACGGCATTATCAACGTGGCGTCAGTCACCAAGATCCGGGAAATCTTCAAGGAACCCTCTACCCATATCCAGATCGTTTCCCTCTTCATCCTCGGCCACCTTATTACATTCGTTCGTTCCGTCCATAAAAAGTTTGGTACTAGAGTCTTCGTGAACACCTTGTTGGGTAAATATCAAGACCCAAAGGAGGAGGACCTAGTGTTTATGTTCATGGATCTGAAAAACTCAACGACGATATGCGAAGAACTGGGAAACGTTAAGTACAGTAACTTCATCAGGGACTATTACAAGCTCCTCTCCAACTGCTGCGAAGAAAACCAGGGTGAAATTTACCAGATTGCCGGTGATGGAGCATTCCTCACCTGGAAAACAGCCGCCTGCAAGCACAAGGCTAGACCCCTAAACTGTTTCTTCGATTTCAAGGACGCCCTGTTCCATACCCAGAGAAAATTCCTCAAACGTTACGGCGTCGCTCCAGATTTCAAGGCAGCAGTCCATTGCGGGAAAGTAATTTCCACGGAAGTAGGCAACTTCGGTAGCGAAATGGCTTATCATGGGGACGTACTCAACACCACCTCCAGAATTCAATCCCTCTGTACCAAACTTGGTCAGGATTTCCTTATTTCAGAGGATTTTTTCGCTCAGTTACCCCTTCCCCTCCCCCACAGATTCATCTGCACCAAGGCTGGATCATTTGAATTAAAGGGAAAAAAGAACGCAATTATGATTTTTTCTCTGCAAATCCCTTGACAACCTGAATTTTTATTTCTAACATTGGGTCACCTCGCGGGAATAGCTCAGTTGGTAGAGCACGACCTTGCCAAGGTCGGGGTCGAGGGTCCGAGTCCCTTTTCCCGCTCTAAAAAAGAAAGAACACCACTAAAGTGGTGTTTTTCTTTTTTTAGAAGTAGAGAAAGGGAATCAAGCACCCTCGAAGAGGGGGCGGCAGTAGCGCCCGAGGCGAGTGCTGTAAAAATCTATTTATAGATTTTTATTGCCGAGCCGACCAAGCGGACGCCGAAGGCGTCAATATTTTTCTTATGCACGAAGTGCGAAAAGGAAAATAATGAGCTTTAAGCGAAGCGATAAGCCCTTTAGGGTGAGTGAGCAGCCCTGCGAAGCAGGGTGACTGCGAACGAACATTCCCTTTTCCACCCCGAGCCTTTTTTCATTTTACCGCAAGAACAGACTCGGGGCCGAAGACCCCTTGGGGTCGAGGGCGCACTTGCGACAATTTCCAAATTTTTCTAAATTAGCGCCCCTATGAATCCGAATGGCGCAATTATTGTTCAAAGTAACATGGAAATTATGGTGGAAGTGGACGCTCCCACCTACGAAGCAGCTCGTGACGCAATCGCTCCTTTCACCGAACTGGTGAAGAGCCCCGAGCATCTACACACTTACAAGATCAGCCCCCTTAGCCTGTGGAATGCCGCATCTACCGGCCTCCGCGCAAAAGAAGTTTTGGAACGCCTGGAAAGCCAGAGCCGTTACCCCATTCCCCAGACCGTCATTACCGAAGTGGAAGACTACATGGGTCGCTACGGCCTCCTCCGCATGAAGAAGGATGACGGAGACAACTTGATCGTAGAATCCGACGACAAGTTCATGTTTACGGAAATCTGCAAGCTGAAAGAAGTGGAGCCTTACATCAAGGAATTTATCGACGACACCCACGCCATCGTGGATCCTGAACGCCGCGGTCACCTGAAGATGGCTCTTACCAACGCAGGCTTCCCGGTGGAAGACCTGGCTGGCTACACCGTGGGCGATCCCTTGCCCATCAAACTCCGCGACACCATGCTTTCCGGCAAGGAATTCAAGCTCCGCGACTACCAGAAGGAAGCAGCCCAGGTGTTCTACGCCTCCGGTTCCGAGAAGGGCGGTTCCGGCGTTATCGTATTGCCCTGCGGTTCCGGCAAGACAGTCATCGGCATTGCCACCATGGCCTTGATCCAGACCAAGACATTGATCTTGACACCGAATATTTCCGCATCCCGCCAGTGGATTCGCGAAATCTGCGACAAGACAGATCTGACTCCCGACATGGTGAAGGAATACTCCGGCGAAGTAAAGGAAATCGGCCCCGTTACCGTAGCCACCTACCAGATTCTCACTCAGCGCAAACGCGCCAAGAAGGCTAACGAGGAAGTCACCGAAATCGACCTGGAAGAAGGTTCCGAAGAAGAAGTGAAGAAGGAACTGGCCAACTTCCCGCTGTTCAGCCAGCAGAAGTGGGGCCTCATGATTTACGACGAAGTCCACCTGCTTCCCGCCCCGGTGTTCCGCCTGAGTACCGAAATGCAGGCCACCCGCCGTTTGGGACTTACAGCAACCCTCGTTCGTGAAGACCACAAGGAAACAGAAGTATTCAGTCTGATAGGTCCTAAAAAATACGACATTCCTTGGCGCATTCTTGAAGCCCAGGGCTGGATTGCCACTGCAGACTGTAACGAAATCCGCATCCCTCTGGAAGCGGAAATGAAGATGAAGTACGCCCTGGCTCCCGTCCGCGAAAAGATTACTCTTGCTAGCTGCAATCCCGAAAAGACGGACATCGTGCAACGCCTGCTGAAGTATTACGACAAGCCGGACGATCGCGTCCTGATTATCGGTCAGTACATCGAACAGCTGGAAAACCTTTCCAAGGTGCTGGACATTCCTCTCATTACGGGTAAGACGCCCAACAAGGAACGCGACGTACTTTACGCCAAATTCCGTGATGGTACCCTGAAAAACCTGATGGTATCCAAGGTAGGTAACTTCGCTATCGACCTTCCCGACGCCAACGTGCTAATCCAGATTTCCGGTACATTCGGTAGCCGTCAGGAAGAAGCGCAGCGTCTCGGTCGAGTGCTCCGTCCCAAGAGCGACGGAGGTGCTGCACATTTCTACAGCATCGTGACTCAGGATTCCAAGGAACAGGAATTTGCCATGAACCGTCAGCTGTTCCTGACTGAACAGGGCTATGCCTACAAGATCATCAAGCGCGGAGACTGGGACATCCTTTGCCGCACACCTGAAGAGCTTGCCGCTAGACAGTAACAAACATTTCGTTTTTGTTACATACGTTTAAGTCCTGGTTTTTTCCAGGACTTTTTCGTTATTATCCCCCATCATTTTTTCGCTTTATTCCTTTTTTATATATCTTTGTGATGTAAGAAAAAGAGGTTTTTTTGAGCCAGCAAAAGATTAACGGAAAAACCGAAACACTCTGTATTTTCGGTTATCCCGTCGGACACAGCAAATCCCCGCTAATGCACAATGCACTTTTCGATGCGCTGGGCATTAATGCGGCTTATCTGCCCTACGCTCCCGAGCCAGAAAATCTGGCCGAAGCCATCAAGGGTTTCCGCGCGCTTCGTTTTAGAGGGGCAAACGTCACTATTCCCTACAAGACTCCCGTTATGGATCTGGTGGATGAACTATCAGACATTTCCCGCTTTACCGGCAGCGTAAACACTCTGTACTGGAAGGACGGCAATGTAGGAGGCATCCTGTGCGGAACTACAACAGACCCCTATGGCTGTATCCGCAACCTGGAAGAATTTGGAGTCACACCCCAGAACACCACCATCGCCCTCCTTGGAAACGGCGGCGCAGCAAAGGCAATCGCCTACGCCCTGGTAGAAATGGGAAACCAGGTAACAATCGTCTGCAGAAACCTGGACAAGGGCTTGGCACTGTCAGACAGCCTTAACAAGTTTTTTGACGGGCGAGCAAAGGAAGTCCAGGCGGTGACCTTCCAGGACTTTTATGCGGTCTCTCCCGACATCAACATCATTATCAATGCGACATCCGTAGGGATGACACCCAACGTAGATGAGTCTCCCCTAACGATGAAGGACCTGCACAGTCACCAGACGGTGTGCGACATCGTGTACACCCCCCTATGCACCAAGCTTCTGCAGATGGCAGAAGAAAAGGGATGCAAGATCGTGACTGGCGAAGGCATGCTGGTCCACCAGGGTATTGAAAGTTTCCGCAAGTGGTTCCCCAAGGAAACTCAAGACAAGACAAATGACGAACTGGCCGCTATTATGCGCAAAGGAATGCAAGGTTAATTTATGAAGCACATCTTTTTTACCGGATTCATGGCTAGCGGAAAATCCCGTACCGGCAGAGCTCTTGCAGATCGTTTGCACCGTCCCTATGTAGACACTGACGCAGTCATTGTAGAACGCGCTGGCAAGACCATCAGTGAAATTTTCGAGCAGGACGGGGAACCCAAGTTCCGCGAAATGGAACGTGAAGTGGTTGCCGAATTCGCCTGCAAGGAAGAACCTCATGTAATTTCCCTCGGTGGAGGCGCTCTGACCCAGGCAGCAAACCTGAAGGTGATTCGTGAAAATGGAACCATCATTCGTCTATGGGCAAAACCGGAAGTACTCTCCGAACGAATCGGCCGCAAGAATACTCGTCCCCTGCTGGCAAACCTCAGCGACGAGGAACGTCTTGAAAAAATCAAGCAGATGCTGAAGGAACGTGAACCCAATTACGCACACGCGGATTTCAGCGTTGAAAGTTCCAATGAATTTACTGAAGAACATGTCATCGAGAAGATTCTTCACATTTTGAACTTCTGGGAAAATCATGCTCTGGATGTATTGCCCAGTAGTGGCGGACGTTATCCCATCTTCATCGGCAAGAACATCGTATCCGACGTGGGTGTCATGCTGGAAGGTTTACGCCTGACCCCGAAATACGAATTCCTCGTCTGTACAGATACAAACATCGCAAAGGCCCAGAGCCGCACTCTTGGAGATTTGCGCAATCAGGCAGGACGCTGCCCCGTGTTCAAGTTCCAGGCTGGAGAAAAGAATAAGACCCTCCATAACCTGAATCAGCTTTATAGTTTTATGCTGCACCGCGGTTACACCCGCAAAAGCTGCCTCTTGCAGTTTAGCGGTGGCGTCGTAGGCGATATGGCAGGCTTCGGTGCCGCCACCTACCAGCGAGGCATACCCTTCATCCAGTTCCCCACCACCCTTCTTTCCATGGTGGATAGTTCTGTTGGCGGGAAGGTTGCGGTGAATCATCCCGAAGGCAAGAATATGATTGGCGCATTCTACCAGCCGGAAGCGGTAGTCTGCGACATGGCCGTTCTTAGCACTTTGCCCGAAAATGAGTACCTGGCAGGGCTTGCCGAAATTGTAAAGTACGGCGTAATTTATGACGAAGAATTTTTCCGATACATGGAAGACCACGTTGCCGAAATCAAGGCCCACAATCTGGACGTTCTGAAGCACCTGATTTACCGCAGCTGTGCTATTAAGGCGGAAGTCGTCGGCATTGACGAAAAGGAAGCGGGTCTCCGCGCAATTCTCAACTACGGTCATACCTTCGGCCACGCCATTGAAAACTTGACGCACTACACCACCTACACTCATGGCATCGCCGTTAGCCTGGGTATGCGAGTCGCCGCACGCGCATCCGTACTTCTGGGAATGATCACCAAGGAAGAGGAAGCACGTCACAATAAACTTATGGATGATCTGGGATTCCCCACTACCTACAACATCAATGTAGATGCCGCATGGGATGCCATGGCCGTTGATAAGAAGGCAGAAAAGGGAACCCGTGTCTACATTCTCCCCACCAAGATTGGTGCAGTGAAGAAAGTGACCAATATTGACAAGCAGATTGTGGCACAATCTTGGGAAGCAATTAGAGGTTAATTATGAGTATTCTTGTTACTGGCGGAACAGGCGCACTTGGTTACCACATTCTTTCTAGCTTATGCGGAACCTCCCACGACCTTTACAGTTTTAGTGATGAACAGCCGCAGCCCTGGCAAAAAGTGGAGGGTGCCAGCTATTTAAACGGCGATCTTCTTAATTTCAAGGATGTCCTTGAAATGCTCCAGAAGGTAAACCCCACCCACATTTACCATCTGGCAAGCCAGTCTTCCGTTGGCCTCAGCTATATGAAGCCCAACGAAACATTGAACATCAACCTGATGGGAACTCAGAACCTCCTGGAAGCAGCACGACAAGTCTGTCCAAAAGCAAAGATCATGCTGCTTAGCTCCAGCGAAATCTATGGCCGCACCGAAAAGAACTTGACCTACCTCCATAAGGAAGTGGATCCTCCTAATCCTCTTACCCCCTATGCAACATCCAAGGCCTGCATGGAGCTTCTAGGCAATCAGTTCCGCAACGCCAACGGCTTGCATGTGGTATTTGTTCGCCCCTTCTATTTTACCGGACCTCACCATAGTCGTCGTTTTGTAATTCCGTCCATCGCCTACCAGCTGGTGAAAATCAAGTATTATGGCGCAGAACCGATCATCTATTCCGGTAGCCTGGATGTCAGCCGAGACATCATCGACGTCCGCGATGTTGCCCGCGGTATGATCCAAATTCTCAATCAGGCCGATTCCGGTGAAGTATACAACCTTTGCTGCGGCAAGTCCTACACCATTCGAGAAGTAGTCGAAATGATGGTGGATATCGCAGACGTAAGCGTGGACTTCCGTTTTGATCCAGGTTACGAACGTCGTAACGAAATTCCCCTGCTGATCGGAGATCCTTCCAAGGTTATGGACATTGGCTGGAAACCTATGATCAGCATGGAAGATAGTCTAACAGACCTTTTCAATGAAATGGTCTTGCGTCGCCGTATTGAACTGAAAATGGGCATGGGAAAGGATCTGCGCCTGTAATGGTAAAGAACATCAAGACATTGCTGTTCACGCTGCTATTTATGGCAACATCCGTCCTTGCCGTAGATGTGGTTGCACCCAAAGGCAGTCCCCGGGGGACTACCGTAGACGACTTTATGCCCCACCCCATTTCCACCAAGGAATTTAACGAGACCTGGAGTTACCAGTTCGTATTTGACAACGGCACTCGAGCTTTCGTAAATTACGCAATCCTTTATGTTCCAGGATCCGGAACCAAGCTAGGTTGCGACATGACCTTGTGGAACTTCAAGGGAAAAACATATACCGTCGGACGTCAATACCCGCCGGAACGTCTAAAAGCCGACAAGGCATCTGCAACTCTAAACATTAAGAATGAATATCTCATGGAAAAGAAACCCGGAAAAGGCCATCACGTTCTTTTCTCTGCCGACAAGGATGGGAAATTTCTATTGGATGTAACATTCGAATCTGCAGAAGCAGGAAAAACCATCGGTAACGGGGTCTGGAATGTCGGTTCCGCCAAGATGGGACAATTCGTCCATATCCCCTATGGTCGCGTTTCAGGAAAGATTGCCTATAATGAAGACACCCTCCAGGTGAAGGGATATGCCTACATGGACCAGATTTGGCAAACGGTCCAAGCAACAGACATAGCTGCCCGTTCTATCAACATTAGCACAAATGCCCGCTCCCCCCTTTTTGCGGGCCGTATTTCCATGACCAACGACGGAAAGGCAATGGGATACGCCATCTATAACGGTCCCGAAGGCAACCGAGTTGTCACTGCAAAATCCGTTAAGGATGGGGATACAAATTATAGTGGTAAAGGATTCCCCAAAGGGAACCTGAACATCGAATGGAACGACGACACTCCCGCCCTTCAGTTTGCAGCCAACAAGACTTATCAAAAGGCTAGCATTCTGGATAAAATTGACGGCTGGTTTGCAAAGAAAGCCTTCAAAGTTGCCGCCGGCGGAGAAGTGTTCTTCTATCGAGGTCGTTCCGACGGTAGCCACGGTAAAAAGATTGATTGGTGTATTACAGGAGCCAAGGACTAATGACAAAATTTCGCCCTTGCATTGACCTTCACGATGGCAAAGTAAAGCAGATCGTAGGTAGCTCCCTGAGCGATTCAGGAGCGGGTCTAAAGACCAATTTCGAGACAGACAGGTCTCCTGCATGGTTTGCAGAATTATACAAGAAGGACCACATCAAGGGTGGTCATGTTATCATGTTGGGCAAAGGTAACGTGGAAGCCGCTAAAACAGCCCTTGCAGCTTATCCAGGTGGTCTCCAAGTTGGAGGCGGTATTACAGCGGACAACGCAAAGGAATACCTGGATGCTGGAGCAAGCCATGTAATTGTCACCAGCTGGATTTTTCCAGAAGGAAAGCTGGATATGGAGCGCCTGAACCGATTGGTATCTACCGTTGGCAAGGATCGCCTTGTATTGGATTTGAGTTGCAAGCGCACAGGCGTAGATGCCAATGGCAAGCCCCAGTGGAGCATCGCCATCAATCGCTGGCAGACTCTCATCGACATCCAGATTACTTCTGAAACACTGAACGAACTTGCCCGCTACTGCGACGAGTTCCTTGTTCACGCCGCAGACGTTGAAGGAAAACAGCAGGGGATGGACGATGACTTAATCCGTTTCCTGGCAAAGGAAAGTCCCATTCCTGTAACCTATGCAGGCGGAGCCAAGTCCTTAGCGGACCTTCAGCATTGTAAAGAAATTTCCGGCGGAAAAATTGACTTGACCATCGGAAGTGCCCTGGACCTTTTTGGTGGTAACGGCGTTAAATATGACGAATGCGTCAAGTTCAATGAAGGGACGTAACATGAGCAACAAGCTTAAGCCTACAGATCAATTGGACACCCGTCCCCCCATCTACGGCCGTACGGTAACAAGTACCTTTTCCAAAAGCTACGGAATCAAGCACAAGCCGCCAGGAAACATTCGCACCTGCTGGATTCCGCCCATCGTTTTTGGTTCAGCTCTGTTAAACCTTCCAAGACTTTTGAAGTTGCGTTCCTACTTAAAGAAGGAACGCAAGGCAAGACTTTCAAAGAACCCTGACGATATCAGCGTACTTTATTACTCCGACAACCTGGACGAGACCAACGGCATCGCAAACAACCTGCGTAACGTCATTCCCTATATGCGCGCTCATGGTCTAAAGGCATTCCTTGCAGGAAACGCTTTCAACACCCGTCCCTGCGGTGTTGTAGAAAACAGCTACTGCATGCTTCTGCCCCGTATGTTCAGTATGGAACAGTTGGGATACGCCAACAGCGAACTGGCAATTCCTCGCGTAAGCCCCGTATTACGTCTGCTGAAACGATATCCCATAGACATCGTAGAACTGGAAACACCGTCTCCTGGAGCATGGCTTATTTGCATTTGCGCAAAGCTTGCCGGCATCAAGGTCATGAGCCACTACCGCACCGATGTTCCCCAGTATACACGTACTTTGGTGAAGGCCAAGTGGATGCACTACTACGTGCTGAAGCTAATGCAAATTTTCTACTGGATGGCACGTCCAGTCATTAGTCCCTGCGACGACTATTCCGATGCGCTGGTAAACGAGCTGAAAGTCCCCAGAGAGCAGGTACGTCTGATGCCCCGCGGCCTCCCGCTAGAAAGATTCCAACCCGAAAGTCGCAGTAAGGGTGTTTGGGAAAAATACGGATGCAGCCGAGAACAGCGTCCAGTTCGTTTTGCTTTCATTGGACGAATTTCCAAGGAAAAGAATCTTGAATTCCTAAACAACGTATGGAAGAAATTCGCTGCACACCATAACGACGTGGAACTGATGTACGTTGGTTACGGATGGTATCTTGAAGAAATCAAGAAGTTCTTTGAAGGTGATGACAGCGTTCACTTTGCAGGCGAGCAAGGAGGCGAGACCCTTTCCAGCCTCTATGCAGATGCAGACTTTTTCCTGTTCCCCAGTACTACGGATACCTTCGGAAACGTGGTGGTGGAAGCCATGTCCACAGGCACCCCCGCCATCGTCAGCAACTATGGCGGTCCCCGCAACATTGTCGAAAACGAGAAATACGGAAAGATTCTTCCTATCGAAGAAGATAAATGGATCGAAGCTTTGGAAGAATGCCGTAAGATGAAACTGGAAAAGCCTGAAGAATACGAACTGATGCGCAAGAACTGCCACGAACGCAGTAAACGCTACACTCTGGAAAATTCCAGCAAGGCCCAGTTTGAATATTTCCGTCAAGTAGCTAAGGACTTCTACAAGCTGTAAGATTCTAGGAATAAGGCGCGATCTTTCAGCCGTGTGGGTCAACGCAAAAATGGATTCCCAGGAACTAAAAGAACTTCGCAATTGGTTTTTAAAAAACGCCGCAGCACTGCCGTGGCGTCCTCTTGACTTGGAAACGGCCAGAGATCCCTACACTGTATGGATTAGCGAAACCATGCTGCAACAGACCCAGGTTGCAACAGTCATGGATTATTTCACCCGATGGATGAAGCGGTTTCCTGACATCGCCACACTGGCCGCCGCTAGCGAGGAAGATGTCTTTAAGTACTGGCAAGGATTGGGCTATTACAGCAGGGCACGAAATATCCTTAAAACAGCTCAACAAATTGCAGGCATTGAGCAACCCGCAAAATCGTGCCACGAACTGCCCCGGACCCGAAAGGAACTGGAAGCATTGCCAGGCATTGGCGCGTACACTGCTGGAGCCATCCTGAGTCTTGCATACCACCAGAGGGAAGCTATTCTAGACGGAAATCTTGTAAGGATTTTTTCCCGCTACCTTTTGCTGGATTTCCTCCCTACAGACAAGCGCCCTGCAGGTTCCAACGAACCTAATTGCAGCGAAACCTATTGGGATTACGCCCGACAGGTGGCGGATCATCCAAAAGCTTATTTGCATAACGAAGCCCTGATGGAACTGGGCCGCAGAGTCTGCAAGGTGAAAAATCCGGATTGCAGAAACTGCCCGCTGAAAGGCGGCTGCAAGGCATTTGCCCAGAACAGGACCGAGGAATATCCTCCCGCAAAAAAACATATCCAGAAAGATTGGCACGGAACCGTTCTTATTGTGGAAAGTTCCGACGGAAAAATTCTCGCCGTTCACGGTGGTCAGAAGTTCTTCAACAACCAGATAACGCTCCCCCACTTTGAATCCCAGAAAAGTGCGGCAGCAGGATTGCCTGGCCAGGCGGAATCGTTTGTCAACGCGGATCAAGTGAAGGACGTTTCTGCGGTAGGATCCTTCAAGCACAATATTACGGTTCACAAAATGACTTGCGACGTACTTCACGTGCAGTTGGATGTAACCGCAAAAGTTGCATCTAAAGTTTTTTCAAATCACAAGACTGATTCCACCGGCGGCACACAAAAAAAAGCCGTTTATTCCTGGGTAGAAAAAAAGGCAGCCCATGAAACTTTCGCCAGCACGTTCTGCCTCAAATCCTTAAAACTGTTAGAAGCCTAGAAGGTTTTCTTTACCGTACAGACAAAGCGAACTCTTCCAGGGTTTGCATTAGGAGCTTCAAAACGTTCCTTTCCTAATGCGTGAAGAATAGATCCTGTAAGGAACAATCCCTGTTTATGGAACTGCTGTTCAAAGGTGGCATCCCAATACCAATCGCCCTTGACCACAAAGGCCTGAGGGGCAACCAAGTTCCAACGGGCATCACTGCGATAGTGTACACTATGGGAAATCTTGAAGGACTTTCGAATAAACCAATCTGCGGAGAATGCAGTATAAAATTCAGCCGGAGTTACTTCAAATTCACGAGAGGGGCCATCAATATGTTCAAAACCAGCCATAGCAGTAAAGTTGAACCAGTCTTCGTACCAGGCGTTTAGCCACAGCTCTCCAGTCAAACCATAAATCCATTCGTTAATTCGAGATACATCTCCATAACGATAATACAGAAAATGCGTAAGGCCATACTGATCCGTTTCATATCCATCTGGGTCAAAGGTTTCCGCACCATATTCCATCCAAAAACTTCCACGAAGTTCTAAGCTAAAATTGCCAATAGTATCTACAAAAGAAGCATATCCCTGAATCAAATCCGCATGACCATCAGCAACTAGGCTAATTGTATCGCCATACAATATCTCAGCAGTTTCCCCAATAGGATTCAAGCGGGTTCCAGAAATATTCTTTACGCCAAAATTCAGATTCATCTGTTTTGCTACAGGCAAATTCATTTCAACGCTATCCTGCACAAGCCAATCTCGATCATTGACAGCCAACATCACATCGGCGGTGAGATTCTGCAATGGTTGAACCCGAAGTTGCATGAAGGGAAGAACAACTACATCTTCCTCCAGCTTTGAATACACATAGCCAGAATCATCCACTGCACGGAACTGCAAACCGGCTGCAACTTGGAAAACGCCCTGTTTACAAGCATCTCCGCACTGGTAGTAAACGGAACCATTCACTTCCTTGCGAGAACCCATTTGATGATCACGAACGTTTTCGTATTCCGCATCTTCATACACTACAGTTACGGAAAGGTTCTTGACGTCCACTCGAGATTCTATACGAGGTTTGTAATGAACAGGAATCCAGAACAGACTCTTACCCTGTTGCCACAAATACTCTTCACCAACCAAAACAGATGCGTTCATGAAATCATTGGTATAGCCAATCCCACCATAGATCGTACTGAACAGCGGGTAGTTTTCCCCAAAGAAGGCGAATTCATCTGATACAAATCGACGTCTAAAGAAGCGCGTATCTTCTGCGTAAAAATCATCCTGGAAGAATCTTGCTGTAGCCCAGAATCCATTGAAGTTCGGAGTGCGGAAGCCACCTTCCAAAATGGGAGTTCTATTATCCAATTGGTCCCCCTCGCGGATCATATCATAATAGATCATGTCCCCCATTTCATTGCCTGTCTTCATCCACACGGAAGGTTCCATCACATCCCAACTCGGGACGATGGACATTCGATTCAACAACAATCTCTGACGTAATTTTTCAGGAGTCCAAAGTTCGGATTCGGAATGAATGCCGCCTGCACCAAGGATACGATCAAAATAGGAAGTGGGACCACCCACCAGGAAAGTTCCGTCTCCGCGAGAAACAACTTCCATACCTTCCATTTCAGCAGGAACGGATGCAAAGGAAACAACTGCGGCAGCCACAAAGAAAAAAAGAGCTGACTTCATCATTACCAAATCTTCCTTTCCACATAGATGGAAGCAAGAAGCATATCAGAACGCTTTGGCAACGTCCAGATTTCTTCCCATGCAAAATTCAATCCCACGCGATAATTCTTAAAATTCCACACAGGAATATTCAAGCGTGCAAACCAGCCAAATTCAGTTTCCTTGTCATAAAGGCTTCCTCCAGGAGACCAATAAACATCCTCCTTAGTTTGTCCTTTTCTCAAATCAGCAGCGCTTAAATTGCAAGCAAAACCAATTCCCAACATGACTGGATTGAGAATAGGCAGGCGCCAATCAACGCCTATCTTTCCGGAAATTTGATGTACGCCATCATAGGGGACATCATCTGGCTTCGGTTTAAAATAAACATAGCTTGCGGTCAAAAAGCCATCAACATCATCCAGATAGGAGTAGCGCAAACCAAAGCCACCATAGAAAGTGTCGTCAACAGCATCAATCAAGTCACCCCAAGGGTAAACTTCACCAACTTCTGCGGAAACGAACAACTTAGAAAACGCGTCATTCTGGGCGAATGAAACAGACATAAAAAGCAAAACAGCAAGCAAATATCGCATTATTTTCTCTTTAGAGCCTGAGCGAAGAACCCGTCAAAACGAGAATCACGGGAGCCCGGAAGAACAGCTTCGTCCACCTTCTCGAATTCCGGATGGGACTTCAGGAATTTTGCAATGACCTGAGTGGTTTCCATGGGATCGGGGCTACAAGTAGCATACACCAAGCGAGCGTCAGGACTGTCATTCAAATAGTCCGCAGCATTCTCCAGAATCTTCAACTGGAGTTCCGCAAGTTCCTTCAAGGAATTCTGAGTCAAGCGATAAATTGCTTCGGGACGTCTCGCAATGACGCCCATATTACTGCAGGGCACATCCAGAAGAATGCGGTCAAAGGCATTCTTTTTCTTAAGAGTCTGAGAAGAGCCTACGGACTTCATTGCTGCAAGATCGATGCATTCCATCCTGACATTTTCAAGGCCGAGACGGTTCCTCAAATCCTGCATTTTAGCAAGACGGTTTTCGGAATTATCACTGGCAAGAATATCCAGAGAGCCATCCATTTCTGCCATAAGAGCGGTCTTGCCGCCAGGAGCAGCACATGCATCCCAAACCTTCAGGCCAGGTTTCAAATCCAGAAGTTTCACCACATCATATGCGGAGGGATTCTGGAAACTGAATTCACCCTTAACGAAAGCATCTGATTCCAGAATGGGCTTCAGTTTTGCATCTGCGGGAACTTCAATAAAACGATCATACAAGATGGATGCGTTTTCAAATCCCAATTTCTGAGCCAGCTTGGGAGCGGAAGTCTTCTGAAGATTCACACGAAGCCAGTCTGCAGGACGGTCCAGAGTCTTCTTGGCAAGAGCTTCTGCAGCGTCACCGCCATAGACGTCAAACCAGCGACGCACAATCCATTCCGGCACAGAGTTTTCGATAGACACGCGGCGAACACGCTGGGGCGGCAACTGCGGGAAGCCAGCCTTCTTGGCAGCACCCAGCACACCGTTAATAAGACGTCCAGCACCATCACCAAAGCCAATGACCTTAGACAATTCCACGGAAGTGCTGACGGCTGCATAATCGGGAACGTTCATAAAGAACATCTGGAACAGTCCCATTTCCAAAACAATCTGAAGTTCAGGAAGAGGCATCTTCTTGACGAGAGTCTTGATGAAATATTCCAGATAGAGGTGACGACGGCAAACACCCAATGCAATTTCCATGGCAAAGGGAGAAAGGCAACCATCCTTAATGAAAGCTCCATTATCAGCCCACTGAAGGAGAACGCGGTAGGCGTCCTTACGATCCTTCAAAGCATCGCGCTTGGCGGAATCGCGTCTAGAGTCGTTTAGCAAAATGAAAGTCCCTCGTGATTCTGGATGCCACGCATAAAGTCTGCCACCGGCATGGGCTTCTTGCCTTCAGCCTGGATTTCGATCACTTCCAGGAGACCTTCGCCAGTACCTACATAGAAACGCTTATCCTTGAAGGCGACTGCGCCAGGAGCGAGGCTGGGACCGTTTGCGGGAGTGTCTGTAATGCGGAGGTAGACCATACGGCCACCCAGCTTGCCATAGCCACCGGGCCACGGATTGAAAGCACGGATGCGGTCGTGAATCACCTTGGCCGGAAGATTGAAGTCGATGAGACCTTCTTCCTTCTTCAGCTTGGGAGCGCCAGAAGCCTGGGCGTGATCCTGGGTCAAATCCTTTTCGGTGCCGGTAATCAACTGGTTGATTGCATCGTCCAAGGCGTCGCAGCCCGGAGCCACCATCTTTTCCAGAAGGCTTGCGGTAGTGTCCTGATGGTCGATGATAATTTCGCGCTGTGCAAGAATAGGGCCATGGTCCATCTTTTCATCCAGGCGGAAAACAGTAACGCCAGTAGCAGGCAGGCCGTCGGCAATGGCGCGCTGCACAGGAGCGGCACCACGGTACTTAGGCAACATACTGCCGTGAACGTTTACGGCACCGAACTTGGCAACACCAAGAATGTTCTTGGGCAGAATGGAGTAAGCCACCACCACAAAGAGATCTGCGCCAAAGGCGCGGAGTTCTTCTTCAAATTCGGGAGCCTTCAGGTCCACAGGCTGTAACACCGGCAGGCCATATTCCAGAGCCAGGCTCTTCACAGGCGGCGGAGTCAGCACGCGGCCACGGCCAGCGGGGCGATCCGGCTGAGTTACAACACCAACAACTTCTGCAAAGTCACTTTCTTTCAAGTGCTTCAAAAAACATGCCGCAAATTCCGGCGTACCCATAAATACAATCTTCATATGTAGGAATATAGCAATTAAAGCAGGATTATCAGCCAAGAGCCCTTAGCCGCTAGCAAATATAACCGCGACAACATCACCATATTTCTCTTTTACCCTTGTTCCTTTAACCAATAACTTTTATATTTGGGCCGCTATGAGAATACCTCTTCAAATTGCCGTGATTTTTGCCATTTGCCTGGCAGGCGAATTTCTGAACCGAGTGGTTGGCATCCCTATCCCGGGCAACATTCTCGGCATGGTTCTGCTCCTTATATTACTTTGTACTAAAATTCTCAAACCGGAGCAGATTTCCGGCGTTTCCAGTTTCTTCTTGAACCATCTGGCACTTTTCTTCTTGCCGCCAAGCATCGCCATTATGACCGTTGGCGACGACATTCTCAGCCAGTGGCCCACCCTACTCCTTCTTTGCATTGTGCTGACGCTCATCAGCTTGGCAGCCACCGGCCTTACCACGCAGTTTCTCATTGGCCATCAAGAAAAGCGTCTGAACATCGAACAACTTGAAGATGACGAAATGAAACAATCCACTAGGGGGAAGAAATGAACACCATCATCAACTCGCCCCTGTTCGGAATTTTCCTGACCTTGGCCGCCTTCGAAGTGGGCGTGGCTCTGAACAAGAAATTCAAGTACTCCATCTTGAACCCGCTGCTCATCGGCCTCATTCTCATTGTGGGATTCCTGATGATTACGGGAATCAGCTACGACAGTTACAAGATTGGCGGCGACTACGTTTCCGTCATGCTTGGCCCCGCCACTGTGGTTTTGGCCGTTCCCTTGTACAGGCAGCTGGGCAACCTCAAAAAGCACTGGCTCCCGATTTTGGCAGGCATCGCCGTCGGTAGCCTCACCTCCATTTGTTGTGTGGTGGCAACCTCTAAATTGGTAGGCCTTAGCGAAACCTTGATGCTTTCCTTGGTTCCAAAGTCCATCACCATTCCCATGGGCTCCGTAGTTTCCGAACAGATTGGCGGCATTCCCAGCATTACCATTATTTCCATTGTGATTACGGGAATTACTGGAGCCGTCACTGCTTCTGTGGTTTGCAAGTTCTTCCGCATTAAGCACAAGGTGGCACAGGGTATTGCCATCGGTACAGCTAGCCACGCACTAGGCACTACCCGTGCCATGGAAATCGGTGAAACCCAAGGCGCCATGAGTTCCCTGGCCATCGGCATCGCCGGCATCTTCACCGCCGTAGTTGCACCCATTCTGTTGCAGTTGATTGGGTAAACTTTTTATTTTCCCACCAGCACTTCTGCCAGCACACTTTCCTTTTCGGGAATACCGCAAAGATTCCTGATTTCATCCTGATAGAAGAAATGTTCACTGCGGGTGATCTTATGCAAGACCAAGCCGGACAGTCGCAAGGATTCAGCAATATAGCCGGCATTCATATTCAGTAAGCGATACGCACGCTCCCCAAGAAGGTTGCATGCTTCTTCCAGATCAGCAGTCATCACAACCGCAAAGGCACAGTTTTCCACCTGAGAGGGCACCCCATGACATTTCCAGAACTTACGGGAAACCACCTGGCCAGACTGCATATAGATGGACTTGCGAACAGGAATATAGCGGTACACCCCAGGGTACACAAACATTACGTCAAAAATAACCACCCAGATTTTTAGCAAACCTGCACCAAACAGGTTAATATTGCCTAATTCTAGCCATCTCAACATGCTGGAAAAATCATCCAGGTCCATGCCCTTACGGGAGAAAGGTTTTGCCCTCTGAGTCACAGCAACCGCTCCATCCGAGTGGACGATACCATCAAAATATCGTTCATTAGTGAACTTCACCGGAGTCAGCGGGAATTCATCGCCAGGTAGCGCCTGCGTAGCCAACCGTCTTACACGAATGCACTTGGAAAGATCGTTAATGCACTCCCCGCGATTCTGACGCATAAATCGGGAGGGGTATCTGCAGGCAGCATCATACACAGCATTTTCATCTGCGGCAACCCCTAGGGTCAAATCCATCTCAGCACGATTGGAGTAAGCGGATTCCCCCACACCATCATCCATAGAGTCGAAGGCTATCTCGCTGTATTCCGGAAAGACCGCCATACAGGCCAGCGGAACTTCCGTCGAAGATAGTCCCAATGTAACCGCAAGATGATCATCCACAAAACCACTCAACGGAAAAACCTTCGAACCACGAGCCTTTTCGTTCAGCATAATCGAAGCAATACAGGATCCCACATCCTTCTGCACCTGGGAATAGGCACTCTCGCCATAACGCCAGACAGATCTTTCCAGAATTCCAGTAAAGACATAAAGCACCGGAGTACTTTTCACAAAATCCCTATCCGGGAAAGCCTCCAGCAGGGATTCCATTTCAGTTTTTCCACCAATGCGAACCAGCTGACCGACAACATCAGGAGCTCCGCTACGGCCCTCACGGTCATAGGCATAAATACCATCGGGAATATTCCTCCCCCGTAGCACCACATACACGCCAACCGGCCGCAAACCATCTCCGGACCCATAAATCCATGGCGGAATTTCGCCCGGATGAAGGTCTATACGTGATTTTCCCTTATACCGTCGGTCGCCAGGAGTCTGTTTTTCCCAGTGCAGAACAATGGGATCCGCCACCCTTTTAGGGGCGTAAGATACAGATTCGTGGTACAGCTGGGAATAAAAGCGCATACATCCAATATAGAAGTTTAGAGCCATTTTTCCCCTGATTTTAACGATTTTTTAGGTAAAACAGACCTACAGAGAAACAAATAGTACAGTTTTTTAGAGGCATCATCAACATGTGTGGAAGCATTTAGGCAGCCTTGCTAGATGATTCTCTCGATTCCGATTCCCATTCGTAGGCTATCTTTACATCTACA